>CAZUBG010000023.1:0-38337 GCA_964618545.1 uncultured Bifidobacteriaceae bacterium
CAAAAACGCGCAAATCGCGCTGGCGACCGTTTTGGAGGGTTCAGGAGCGCGACCCGTTGCCAAGGCCGCGCCCGCGAACATGAACGCGCCCACGGCCACGGCAACGCCGCCGCCGCCCGTTATAGCAACTGGTCACGAGCCGGAAAAGCCAGCGGCAGCGCCGCTGCAATCACAGTCAACGATAGCTAAAACTCAGGCTGAAAAATCCGTCTTTGATGGTGTTGGCGCACGGCCACCAGCGCCGCCAGCAGCTAAAGAAGAAAAGTCCGTGTTGCCACCGGCACCAACGCCCACACCACTTCCTTCTTTAGCCGCTCCGGTCGAGCCGGAGCAACCAGAAGCAACACCAGCCAACGGTGATGAAGTCAGTTTTGCTTTTGGTGAGCGCCAATGGCGCGTGCGGGGCATCGGCAAAAATCTTTCGTTCGAGAGCCTGCGCGTGCAGTTGCGCGTGATGCACGGCGACAGCTACCACCTGGACACGCTCGACCTGTGCAACGCCAAGCACCGGCAAAGTTTTTTGGCGCAGGCCCACGGCGAGACCGGCCTTGCCGCCGACGCGCTCAAGCGCGATCTCGGCCAGGTGCTTTTGAAGGTCGAAGAGTTGCAGGAGCAACACATCCGCAAAACGGTCGAGCCGGAGAAAAAGGAAATCGTGTTGACGGACGACCAGCGCGAGGCGGCGCTGGCGTTGTTGCGCGACCCCAAGCTACTCGACCGCATCCAGTCTGACTTCGAGCGTTGCGGCCTGGTCGGCGAGCAGACCAACATCCTGGTCGGTTATCTCGCCGCCGTGTCGCGCAAGCTCGATGACCCGCTGGCCGTCATCATCCAGAGCACCAGCGCCGCCGGTAAATCCTCGCTCATGGACGCCATCCTCGCCTTTGTGCCGGAGGAGCAGCGCATCAAATACTCGGCCATGACCGGCCAGAGCCTCTACTATCTGGGCGACTGCGACCTGCAACACAAGGTGCTCGCCATCGTGGAGGAGGAAGGGGCCGAACGCGCCAGCTATGCCTTGAAGCTGTTGCAGAGCGAAGGCGAGTTGACCATCGCCAGCACCGGCAAAGACCCGCAGAGCGGGCGCATGGTCACACAGGAATATCACGTCGAAGGCCCGGTGATGATCATGCTCACGACCACGGCCATTGACATTGACGAGGAGCTTTTGAACCGCTGCATCGTGCTGACGGTGGACGAGAGCCGCGAGCAAACGCGCCGCATCCACGAGTTACAGCGCCAGGCCCGCACGCTGGACGGGTTGCGGCGCAAGCTCGACAAGGCGGCCGTGTTGTCGGCCCACCGCAACGCGCAACGCCTGTTGCGGCCGTTGCGCGTGGTCAATCCGTTCGCGCAACGGCTCACGTTCCTGGACGACCGCACGCGCACGCGGCGCGACCACGAGAAATATCTGACGCTCATTGACACCATCGCGTTGCTGCACCAGTTCCAGCGGCAGGCGAAGCCTGCACCCAATGCGCCTAACGGCGCGATGTATATCGAAGTCACGCTCAATGACGTGGCGACCGCGAACAAACTCGCTGCCGAAGTCCTGGGCCGCTCGCTCGATGAGTTGCCGCCGCAGACCCGGCGCTTGCTCTTGCTCATTGACGAGTTCGTCAGCCAGGAGTGCAAATGCCTGAAACTGGCGCGCGCCGACTTCCGCTTTACGCGCCGCGACGTGCGCGCGTTCACCTGCTGGAGCGACACCGCGCTCAAGGTGCATCTGCACCGGCTGGAGGAAATGGAATACGTCCTGGTTCACCGCGCCCGCCGTGGCCAGGGCTACGTCTATGAGATGCTTTATGCCGGTGAAGGCAAGGACGGCAAGCCGTTCGTCATGGGGCTGCTCGACATCACGGCGATGCAGTCCACTGAACAGCGGTCAGGGCAAAACGTGGCGCAGTCAGCCCCCGGTCAGGCCGTGGTCGGCGGGCAGTCTGCCCCAAGTCAGGGCGAGCCGAACACGATTTTAACCAAGCCAGACACGGCTTTGCCCGCTGCCGCTTCGCTCGCGGCGCAAAACGCACGCCCGGCAAAAGCCAGGCGCGGGGCGTCATAGGCTTTCTTTCTTTAGCCGCTCTTAGCTGCTTTCAACACCATGCCGCGCAAAGGACAGAAAGGCCCGCCCAAGACCATCGGCGACCCGACCGACCCGCACGGCTTTGGCGTGCTGTCGTCCCTGTTCTTCGAGTGGATGCGCGTGCGCAACTACTCCGAGCGCACGGTGGAGAACCGGCAAAACTATCTGCGCTACTTCGTGCTCTGGTGCGGCGAACGCGGCATCGTCCGGCCCGCCGAAGTCACCAAGGCGATTTTGGAACGCTATCAACGCTGGCTTTACCACTACCGCAAGGAGAACGGCCAGCCGCTGACGTTCGGCAGCCAGTTCACGCACCTGGTGCCGGTGCGGGCCTTCTTCAAATGGTGCGCCCGCCAGAACCACACGCTCTACAACCCGGCCAGCGAACTGGACATGCCGAAGATGGAAAAGCGGCTGCCCAAGCATGTGCTGACGGCCAGCGAAGCCGACCGGGTGTTGAACCAGGCCAACGTCGCCGACCCGCTGGGCGTGCGCGACCGGGCCATCCTCGAAACGTTTTACAGCACCGGCATGAGGCGCAGCGAACTGGCTTCGCTCAAACTTTACGATCTCGACATCGAGCGGGGCACGGTGATGATCCGTTTGGGCAAGGGCAAGAAAGACCGCATGATACCGATTGGCTCGCGGGCGCTGGCGTGGATTGATAAATACGTCATCGAGGTTCGCCCGGCGCTGGTGCGCGAGCCGGACGACGGCACGTTGTTCCTGTCCAATCTCAACGAGGCGTTCACGCGCAACCGGCTCACGCAGATGGTGCGCGAATACGTGGACGCGGCGCAGCTTGGCAAACGCGGCGCGTGCCACCTGTTCCGGCACACGATGGCCACGCTGATGCTGGAGAACGGGGCCGACATCCGGTTCATCCAGCAGATGCTTGGCCACGCCGAGCTTTCCACCACGCAGATTTACACGCAGGTCAGCATCCGCAAGTTGAAGGAAATCCACTCGCTCACCCATCCCGCCAGGCTGGAGAAAGCGGCCACCGGCGAAGCGTCGCCAGCGAACGGCGCACCCGTCAACGGCGCGACCACGACCGCCAACGGCGAGGCGCAAAACCAAATGCTGTTGGGCTTCGCGCAGCAGTCCCGCCAGCAGCAGGCCGACGCGCTGCTTTCCACTTTAGCCGCTGAACCGGACAACGACAGCGAGTGACTTCCGGCCCGGCCTCTGGTAATCTTCGAGCCGCTTGAACGCGGCTAAAAAAATAATCCTGCTCCTGTGGTTGCTCGTCGTGGCGAGCCTGGGGAACGTGTCGGCGTCCACG
Organism: uncultured Bifidobacteriaceae bacterium; assembly: GCA_964618545.1. GTDB lineage: Bacteria > Verrucomicrobiota > Verrucomicrobiia > Limisphaerales > UBA11358 > UBA11358. The sequence continues at coordinate 3,369 of CAZUBG010000023.1, forward strand.
CCCGGCGCGAGCGAAAACCGCGTCTGGGAAAAATCCTTCGCCGCCCTCGAAACGCGCCAGGCAGAACCCTCGCAAACCGCTGGCAGGCATCAGGAAAATGAAGGTGCGGGGTATGATAATGCGGTGGACTCACTCCTTGCAGAAACGGCAGCAACCACAGGAGGCAGGTTGGGAAGCCAAGACACGCGCGAGCAAGTTGCGGATGTAGCCGCCAAACTTAAACAACACGAATGGGATATCACTCATGGTGGCGGAGAAGCCCCAGAGGAATACATTCCTGGACCGGGCGGCGCACGCAAAGGTTCGTCGTACCCTGACATCACTGCAACGAAGAATGGAAAGACTTTGCGGGTGAATACCGTTGACACACGCGCAAATGGTGTCACCCCAACGACCAGAGAGGCAAATAACGCGGCGCGCATCCGCTCTCAAAAGCCTGATGACACGCTGATTCTTGTGCCCAAATCAAACCAATAGAAAACAATGAAAAGGCATCAAGTTAATTTCTTCGCAACCAAACCAGATTTGGAGTCATTGCTACGGGCAATCGAGATGAAGCAAGAACTTCAGTTTGTCAGAGCTGGCCTCTTTGATGTCCCCGTTCAGAATCGCATACTGACGCTGCTTGATTCAAATTTGGGAATTGCGGTTAATGGTGACAACGTTCACGAGGCGCGGTATTTAGTCGCAGACCGAAAGACGGTCATTGAGATTGAAATAGTGCCGCAATACGGCGGCGGCACGAAGTATGCAATTGGTAGTCAAAAAATTAATCCAAAGACGATAGTGTTTCGGCCTGGAGGCGTCTTCAATGAAAGATGCGTGATTGCAGGTCAGGCGGGAACCATCTCGGAAGAACCAACATCCTTGGCTCTCCTTCAGTTATTCAGCAAGGAAATCAAACGACAATTTGACAAAATTAAATCCTTCTTTGTTGGCAAAGAAGCCGGTGAGTTGCTGGACAAGGGCTGGCGACTTACAAGCAGTGTGAAGTCGCCACCCCTTTACGACCTTACGAGAAGTAAATAATAAGCTTGAACTTTACAAGCCAACCATGGCACGCAAGATGCCAAGAAAATAAACGCTGGCGTGGCTTCTCGGCTACGAACCAAGTGAAAGCTCGCCTACATCCTACTGAACCGCCAAATGCCTTGCCCACCTCGTAGCACTGTCCCGGTCAACCAAGGACGCAATGGGAGGTTTTTTCACTCGTTGTATCCAGTTCGCTTTCGGTAATGGCGGCGACCATTCCAGCTATGTCAGTGCCAAGAATAACATTCTCAGTTCCAGTCGCAACGCCGAATTTCCTCTGGCAGCGGACGGCCTTCATTGGAAACTGGCCTCGTACAACGACAATAGTTTAACCTGTGGTTCAGAAGCCTGCCGGGACCGTCTGAATCAAACTGATGGTCTATGGTTCTGCGGCGCTGCGTAGGCCCAGTTTAAATTGATACTGCCGCCTTCAAGTTTGCTCACTCTGGAATAAAATCCCCCCCGTTCGCCGCACTCGCCCAAAACTCGGCTAGTACCCGCCCAAAACTCGCCCACTACTCGGATGCGAGTTTTCAGCCAGTCTGTCATGCTTTCCCTATGAATTTGCGAAACAGCAATCAATTTCCCACCGGTGCCCGGCGGCGGATACCCCTGGGCGTGGGTCAAACCAGCGGGGTCGCCTCAAGGGTGGCGGCAAATACTGTGAGTCTGCAAAATTTCTTTCTGCACCTGGCCAGTGCGGGGAGCCAGCCAAACCACGGCCAATGGTCAACAACAGAAAACTAAAACGAGTATGTTAGCAAAACTGACGGTGGTTAAGGAGGTCTATCAACCTTCGGAACCGATCAAGGGCAAGCCGGGCGAAAGCTATCCTGAATCGCATTCGCTGCTGTGCCTGGACATGAGCGAGCCGCAAGAGTGCCGGATGGAAGAAATGGCCTTCTACCGGTTGAAGGAAACGGAAAAGCCGTTGTATTGGGGCAAGTCGGTGGGCAAGACCTTTTTGGTGTCCATTGACAAAATCCAGCACAACAAAACCGGTTCGCGGGCGTCGCTGCTGGGCCGGATATTGCCGGACACCTACGGCACGTTGACGTTTACTGCGGGCGGCACCGGCACCGGCAAGCACTAAACCTGCGGTATTCAAATGAGTCACGGCATCAAAAATCCCCGGCCTGACAATGAATCTTGGGAAAAGATTCGGAAGGCCGTGGCACGTCAAGACTATGCGTCTTCCCTGGCATTGCTGCCCTGGGAATTCTTCTGCACCCTAACCTTTTCCGGAAATTTACCATGTATAAAAATCTGTTTTGGAATGGCGTTAGCCTGGGTGCGGAAATGTGCGGACGTTCTGGGCGTGGACCGTCACAAGCTGCTCACGGCATTGCGGAGTGAGTGGGGCGAATTAACCGGTCGGTTCCACTTCCATTGCCTTTTAGGTGGGACACAATCCGCAAACAGGATCACCGACAGCCACCGTTTGGAGCTTGCTTGGAAACAAGTGTCGGGCGGCGGGCGGGTGGAGATTCGGCCATATAGCAGGCTCTTGGCGGGGCCTGAATACTTTGTAGAGGATCACGCGGGGGCGAACCACTACGAGCGGGGCAAATACGCCCTGGCCGAATCGGTGACGCTATCCCGGTCGTGTTTCGTCCATCTTGCGAAACTGGCCGCGATTTCCGATAGACGCTGCCGCCAACTCACACGAAAAAACGGAGAGGTGGGAAAGCCTGGGGGCATCGTAGCGCCGGCCATTCGTGGTCCGGGCACGCCCGAGGTGGACCCTTTGCGATGAGACTCTTACCGCCTTGCGGGCAACAACAGTCCGGGGTCATGCCTAAGACGATAGCGCACGGTTTGACTGGTTGAGAGCAACACCGGCTGACAATCCGCACTGAGGGCGGTTAAAACGGCAAATCATCTGTGCCGTGTGAGAAAGTCACGCCCTGGGGGGCCTAAAGTGGGTCCCCTGGGTCCGGGGGGAGAGCCGCATCGCCGCGCGGAGCGCGGCGAGCGGCCTCCCCCCGGACCAAGGGCACCTTGTAGAATCATCAGGCCCAAAAATAAAACGTAAAACCGTATACACAATGAACAAACGCGAACATGAAGTCCGTCCGCCGGGCGAAAGCCCGATGCAACTTCCTGATGGCTGTCCCTGGTGTGGATCGGAGTTGCGGGCGGATGACTCGGGCAACGTTTATTGCACTGCGCTTTGGTGTCTGTATGAAAGGGAAAGTTAGATGAGAGAAGATCAACATCAATTCTTGCAACTGCTGGGCCAGTCGCCCGCCCGGCTGACGGCGGAGCAGGCGGCCTGGGTGCTGAACTGCCAGCCGCATGATGTCCCGGTGCTGGTCGCCTCCCGGCTGCTCAAGCCGCTGGGCAATCCCGCAGCCAACGGGGTTAAATTTTTTGCCACCGTCGAGGTCGTGGACCATGCCAAAGACCGGCACTGGCTGACCAAAATGACCCAAGCGATCACCCACCATTGGCAAAAGAAAAATGCGGGCCGTCACGGCCCGGCCGCTGCCCGCGTCGCGGAAACCAGTCCGGCTTGCCCTGGCTGAGGAAATTTCCACCGCCTTTTCAAAACACATTCCTTTCCGCGAGGCGGAAAGGGCGCGTCAGCGTCAAGGCCAGCGCGAGCGGACACGGGAGTCCAGAGGCCCAAGCCGCTGGCGCGGGGTTTGGGGACGGCGCAAGTCCCCAAAAAATCAGGGCGGTTGAACCGGTGAAGCTCAACCGCCGCCGGGTCCGCCGGGCGTCAGGCCGCCACGGCGTTTGGGGAGGGCGTCGCCTTCATTTTCGCTTCGTAGTCCTCCAGGGAGGGCACGATGATTTGGGCGGCTTTGGCATAGGCGCGGTGGATGGCTTTGGAGTTGTGGCCCAGGGCCGCTTGGGCAAACCGTTCCGGCATGCCGACCATTTTGGCGCGTTCCGCCCAGGCATAGCGGTAGCAATGGAGGGTCACGCCGTTGACTTCCGCCCGGAGGCAATGCCGGCGAAACCGGCTCGCCCGGTCGTTGGCCGAAATCGTCGCCAGCTTCGGGAATAACACCCCCGTCGTCGGCAAGTGGTGCAACACGGTTTCCAGCGCCTTGCTGATGGTGAATTGCGCCCGCGAGCCGGTCTTCTTCCTAAAATACGTGATCGTCCGGCTTTGCCAGTCCACGTCCTCGGCGGTCAGGGCCGCCGCGTCGCCTTGCGCTGCCCCTGTTTCCCACAAAAGCTGGTAAAACAGTTTCCACTCGGCGTTTTTTTCAGCGGCAAGGAGGCTCTCCTGTTCGCCCGGCGTGATGCCGCGCCGCCCCTTGGGTTCGTATTTGGGCCAGAGGTAGGGGGCCACCACCGGCAGGGCAATCCAGCCCAGGCTCAGGGCGAAGTTGTGCAACCGCTTCAAAAAATAGGCGATGGACACTTTGCCGCTCTTGAACACGGCAAAGAAATCGTCGGCGGTCGTTTCCAGCAATTTCTTTTGGCGCAAAACATCAAAACAAGGGGACTTGAACACGCTGGCGTAACGCTCCCGGCTGCTGTCCTTGCCCCGCGATTGCAATTGCTCCATGACGGTCCCCCAAGTGCGTTCCACAAAGGCCGGGTCGCTGGCCGTCAGGTAAGCGCGGGCCAGGTGGAGGTTTAACACCGGCTGTCGTTGCGCCTCGTTGCGGGCGTTCAGCAGGCTTTTGGCCTCGGCTTCGTCCTTGGTGCGCAGGCTGGTTTGTCGGCCGGTGCCAGTGTCCTGAAGATAAAACACTCCACCGCGCCGGAATAACGTGTATTTCGATTTCATAGGCATGCGTCTGAATCATGCCTCAGCACCGTGGCAACCCGTTAAGGTGTTGCAGGCGAGTTTCAACGGAGTTCTGCCGGGATAGTGGCGGGTAGTAGTTTCACCCGCCGCTTTACTGGCAGTTCCGCTGACAGTGGCCCGTCCACCCCTCAGAAAACCCTTTGTTTGCAAGGGTTTCATCAACTTGTCTTAGGATGGACGCAGATAGGAATTATAAAGCGGGGAATTTGAACGACGGATTTCACGGATGGGCACGGATGGGAAAAAACCAAAGCGGAAATCGAAAAAGAGGGAACGCGGAAACGGGGGGCATGGGGAAATTTGAACAGAAGCCAACGAAGGGAACGAAGAAAGGCGGATTTTAAACCACAGAGCGGGGACGCCCTGTGGGTGCTGATTGAGGAAGAAACCTGGGCGGACCCTTAGCTCAAGGTTGGGCGGATCTGGCACGCCCTTCGGGGTGCCGCGCGTATGAGCACGAAGACCGGAGGTGTACGCATGGCTCCGACCTCCGGCTACTGTCTGGCAACCCTCCGGGTTGACGGGAGGACTGCCACCGGGATGCAAGTATTTGCAAGACAACAGCTTCCATCAGGAGTTTCTTAAAAGCGGGCGCATTCCGTCATTGTCGGGCATTCTGCTGTCCCGCGTGAAAATGCCGGTGGGGGCGGTGAGATCGTAATCTGCATGCTCGCGCTGACGCGCTCGACGCGCCCGGTGCCCTCCCCGACAACTTCTAGATGCACCGGACCGATTGGGCGGAGAACGTTTTGGACGCAGGTCCGACAGGCGTGTATAATCAGAGTGAACGCCCGCCCCGCCCATGAACCGGGGAGGGAATCCAGTCCCTGCGGGAATAATCCATGTCCGCCCTCACCCCGGCCCTCTCCCCCAGGAGGGGAATGGTTTGACCGGTGGTTGGACAGACTGGATAACCGGGATGGACAAATGGTTGCCCGCAAAAGCGCCCGAGGACTGGCGCACAGGACGCTTCGCGCGGACCGAAGCGTTCCAAGGTGGCCGGCAACCGATAGCCATGGCCAAATTCCAGTGGCTTTGGATTACCAAAGCTGCTGGATCGCCGATTTCCAATCGTCGGGCCTGTCCGCAGGCCGGACGCGTCAAATTGGCGACCGGTCTGCGGGTTGGGAAACCCGCGATACGGCAGACTTGGAAGTCTGCGGTACGAAAAAACCGTGTCGTGCCCGCCGTCGGATTTGAATACCATGAAATGCCGATTAGGTGCAGGGTGGGAGGGCGATTCGATGGGGTGGCGGGTGATTGGACGGCAGAGTGTCGTGAACAATGCACTCCGACTGGTTTGCCAACGGCAGCGCGGTCCGGGCGCCGGCCCCCCACAAATTCGGGAGGCAAGGAACGGGATGAGTTTAAGTGTTTTCGGTCAAAAATCCTTAAAATCGCCATCCAGCGGGATTTCGTTGCGGCCTTTGGACGGATGGGTGAGCGCCGTGGCAGGACGGTCATGACCGTTGTGGTGAGTCGGAGCGGAGTGTTTGGCGGCTGGGGCGGACGGACGGGCCATCCCATTGGACCGGGGAGATGTGGCGGAACCGGGTTTAATGGTCTGGGGGCTGCCGCCGACCATTTGCAACAGTTCCTGCACGGATTCCTTCATGAGCACGGCCTGGGCGTTGAGTTCTTGGGCGGCGGCGGCGCTTTCCTCGGCGCTGGCGGCGTTGGACTGGGTTACTTTATCCATCTGGCCGACGGCCGTATTGATCTGGGTAATCCCCTGGGTCTGTTCACTGGAGGCTCCAGCCACCTCGGCGACCAACTCATCCACCTGCCGGACTTTCGCGACAATTTCATTCAAGGTTTCGGAAACTTTCCGGCTGATCTCCACGCCCTGGCCGGTTTTGCCGATGGCCCCCTCAATCATGGCGGCGGTTTCCTTGGCGGCCTGGGCGCTGCGCTGGGCGAGGTTGCGCACTTCGTCGGCGACGACGGCGAAGCCCATGCCGGCCTCACCGGCGCGGGCGGCCTCGACGGCGGCGTTGAGGGCGAGAATGTTGGTCTGAAAGGCGATTTCATCAATGGTTTTGATGATTTTGGCGATGTCGTCGGAAGAGGCTTTGATGGCGGTCATGGCGGTGCTCATGGCCTGCATGTCGCCCGCGCCCTTGTCGGCGGCGGCCCGGGCCTGTTTGGCGAGGTCGTTGGCTTTTTGGGCGTTTTCCGAATTGCGCTTGGTCATGCCGGACATTTCCTCCAAAGAGGCACTGGTTTCCTGGAGGGAAGCGGCCTGTTCGCTCGCGCCCTCGGCCAGGGACTGGCTGGAAGAGGAGACTTGTCCGGCGGCGGAAGTGACTTGTCCGGAGCCTTCGGCCATGTTGGTGCTGACCCGCAAGATGGATTTGACGATGGTCCGGGCGGTGAAAACCGACGCCAGCACGACCACGCTGAGCAGCAAGGCGAAAGCGGCGATTCGGTACCACATGAATTGCGAGTTGCTGTTCTGGATCAGGGTCTCCAACGCCAGTCGCTCGGCCTTGATGTCGTCGGTGTAAACGCCGGTTCCCAGCAGGATGTCAGTCCCGGGAATGAGTTTGGTGTAACTGAGCTTGGGGAGGACGCCTTGGCCGGGCTTTTCAAAATAGTATTCGGTAAAGCCCCCTCCGGCCCGGGCATTCTTGATGAAACTTTCGACGAACCGAAACCCTTTTGAATCCTCCAAGCTGAAGAGATTTTTACCGTTCTGCGCCTTGTTAATCGGCACATTGACGCGGACGCCGTCCATCTGATAGGTGAAGAAATAGCCGGAGTTGTCATCAAAGAAGCGGACAGGGTCGGTGTCATGGATGATGACGGCGGCCTTTTCCTCCGGCGTCTTCAGCGGGCGCACGCGCTCACCCAGGACAATCGCCTCTGCGTCGACGAGCGCCTTGAGAGTCTGTTTATGCCCGGCAAGGAGTTCGTTGTCCGAGTTGGGGAAGATGACATCACGAAGCATTTTCTGCTCCAAGGCGATGTTGGCCAGGAGCAAGACAATAAAACCGATGGCGAACAGACACGGCAAAACCAAGATTCGTTTTCGAACGGACCATTTGTTGGTATTTAGCATATTATGAATCCTTGCCCCCCTGCCAACGGGGTTCCGCCACGGCCATGGGTCGCGACGGCGGTTGCCAGCCGCGACGGCCGTGTTTTTGCACGTCAGTGGTCAGGGCCATGATTGGTAAAAGAGCCAGCTTCTTATCGGCGCCAAGCCCCCCGGACTTAAACGAAATTAGCGCCATAGAAGGATAAGGACAGAATACCGCCCCGCCGTGGTGAGTTCCGGCGGGGCAGGTCATGGCTTGCTTTTCGGAGCGGACGGAGATTTGAAAGAGGCTGCGCATGGGCGGGCTTGCTGGCTCAGAAATCCTTGAAATCGGCTCCTTGAGAGGATCCGTTCCGACTTTGGGACGGGCCGGTGAGCCGCAGGGCGGAATCGCCATGACCGTTTTGGCGAGGGGAAGCGCAGCGTTTGGCTGCTGGTGCGGCCGGCCGGGTTCCGCGGCGGTGCTTGGAAATCGTCGCGAAACCGATTTCCATGCCTTGGTGGTTCCCCCCGACGAGTTGCAAGAGTTCGGTCACGGATTGGTTGACGGTCACGGCCTGGGCGTTGAGTTCTTGAGCCGCCGCCGCGCTTTCCTCGGCGCTGGCCGCATTGGACTGGGTCACTTTGTCCATCTGGCCGACTGCTGTGTTAATCTGCGTAATGCCCTGGGTCTGTTCGTTTGAAGCGCCGGCCATTTCGGCGACCAATTCATCCACCTGCCGCACTTTCGCGACAATTTCATTCAAGGTCTCCGAAACTTTCCGGCTGATCTCCACCCCCTGTCCGGTCTTGCTGATGGCTCCTTCAATCATGGCGGCAGTTTCCTTGGCGGCCTGGGCGCTGCGCTGGGCCAGATTGCGCACTTCGTCGGCGACGACGGCAAAGCCCATGCCGGCTTCGCCGGCGCGGGCGGCCTCGACGGCGGCGTTGAGCGCCAGGATGTTCGTCTGAAAGGCGATTTCATCAATCGTCCTGATGATTTTGGCGATGTCGTCGGAGGAGACCTTGATGGCTTCCATCGCGGCGCTCATGGTCTGCATGTCACCGACGCCCTTGTCGGCGGCGGACCGGGCCTGTTTGGCCAGTTCGTTGGCTTTTTGGGCGTTTTCCGAATTGCGCTTGGTCATGCCGGCCAGTTCTTCCAAGGAAGAGCTGGTTTCCTCCAGGGAGGCCGCTTGTTCGCTCGCGCCCTCGGCCAGGGACTGGCTCGAAGAGGACACCTCGCCGGCAGCCGAAACCACCTGGTTGGAGCCATCACTCAGTGAACCTGCAACCCGGTTTAGTATTTGGTCGGTGCTCCGAATGATGACGAGAGCAACGCAGATGCCGACCAGGGTTGCCAATGCGAGCCCCAGCAGAATGCCGTATTGCGAGTTTTGCACTGCTGACTGGATGGTTTTACCCTGGTCATCCGTGTTGGTTTTTATGTATTGAATCAGATTGTCCAGCGCTTGGAGATAATCAGTGGTTGCGGGATCGAGCTGGCTGCGGGCCAGTGCATAGGCTTGGGCATTATTGGTGTTTTGGCGGCTGACCGCCAGCACTTGCTCCCGGCTCCGGCTGTTCGCGGCGCGCACGGTTTTGACTTTGTCAATCAAGGCGCGGCCCTGCTCGCTCGTCACCAACCGGTCAAGCTGGTCGTAAAATTTGGTGTTGTTGACCGATCCGGCCGCCAATTTCGCCTCCAATTGCGCCATATCCGCCTTGTCGGTGCTGCCGATGTGCTGGTAGATGATTTGCACATTGTCCTTGGCAATTTTCTGCACCTGATAAACCAACTCAATGGCGGGCAGGGATTGTTTGGTGATTTCGTCGGAATGATGCCTGATGGTTGCCAGCCGCAGACAGGCAAAGGTGTCCAGCGCCAGGGCAATAATAATCACGCTGGCAAAACCAGCTCCAATTCGTTTTCCAATGGTCATTTTGTTTATAAAGGTTTTAGTCAGTAGTCATGGTCCTGAGACTGATGTTTTCCAAGTTGATTACTTATCGTCTACCGTCCCTAATACTTAAGCTGAATTAACGCTGCACGATTAGTTTTTGAATAAGCAACATGCACACATCTGCAGGGTTTGAAACCCCGGGGTCCGGTGCGGGGAGGTTTTTGGGTGAGCACGGCAAAAAAGTCATGACACCGCCCCGCCGTGGTGAAGTTCCGGCGGGGCAGGTCATGGCTTGATTTTCGGAGCGGACGGAGATCTGAAAGAGGCTGCGCATGGGCGGGCTTGCTGGCTCAGAAATCCTTGAAATCGGCTCCTTGAGAGGATCCGTTCCGACTTTGGGACGGGCCGGTGAGCCGCAGGGCGGAATCGCCATGACCATTCTGGTGAGCCGGAGCGGGCCGTTTGGCCGTCGGTTTGAGCGGACGGGGGTTATGTTTCGGCGCGGGAGTGGCCATTAATCCGTCCGCATCTGTCACTGATTGCAGGGACAAGCCAAGCCGGCTGTTTTCTGTCACCACGGTGCGGATCCCGTGCGCCAGACGACGCGGCGCCGGAGGGGCAAACGATGAAAACGGGTGGCCGGCAGACAATCCTCAACGTGGCGGTTTGGGACCGGGGGGTGAACTTGGTGCGGCTGCCGCTGTCGCAGGACCGGTGGATTGGCAGGGCACCGGAACTCACCAATTAAAGTTCAGGCCGAAGTACCAGAACGTGTGTTCGTCCCCGGCCACACTGCGCCCCACGCTGAAGGGCAGGCTGAAATGTTCGTTAATCTTGTACGAACCGCCGAAGTTCAGCGCGGCAAATCCCTGGTCGCTGTCCAGATCCCGGCCCTGCACGAAAAGTTCGCCGCCGAGCATGAGGTGTTCTCCCAAATCGCGCTGCAACAGCCAGCCGCCGAAAGGATAGTCGCGCTGGCCCGGGGCGGAATTCCAGGCCAGTCCGCCGCCGCCGCAGGTGGTCCATGGCCCCCAGCTTTTTTGGAGCCAGAGCGGCAGTTGATACCACGGGCGGTCGTTGCCCAAACCGAGATGGGCGTCGCCGGTGGGCAGGGTGACCTGTGGATAGACGGCGATTTGAGGCCAGCCGTTGGTTTCATGCCAGAATCGGTATTTGACGCCGAGGAGGGTGTCGCCCAGGCCGGAAGCCGCCGGGGCTCCGCCGCCGACCGTGGTCAGCGGCAGGGTAACCGACAGTTGGGTGTCCGGCAGCGCCCCATAATTGATTTCCGCCGCCGGGCCGTTGATGAGGTAGCCGGAGCCCTCGGGTTCGGTGGCGGCGAACAGGTAGGTTTCCCAATGTTGATATTCCACCGGCTCGGGATCGTCCGTCAAAAACGGCGGGCCGGCCAGCACGCGGGGGGCCAGCAGCAAAGTCAAGCTGCCGGCGATGCCAGGAATGAATACACAATGTTTCATGCAGGTGGAGTGAAAATCGGAAGGCGAACCCGGACGAGGGTCCGGCCGGGCGCAGGTGATTCCAGCGTGATGGTTCCGTGATGGGCGGTCACAATCCATTGGGCAATGCTCAGGCCCAGGCCGCAGCCTTCCACCGTGCTGTCATGGGCGGCGTTGCCGCGAAAAAAACGGTCGAATACGCGCGGTAACAATTCCGGGGGAATGCCCGGGCCGGTGTTTGAGATGGTGTATTCGGCCAGGCCATCCCATCGCCGGAGCGTCATCAGCACCTTGCCGTGGGGTTGGTTGTATTTGACGGCGTTGTCGGCCAGGGCGAGCAGCAATTGGCGCAGCCGGTGGCGGTCCCCGCAAACCAGCATGGCTTCACAGGCCCCCAATTCCACCCCGATGCCGTGCGGTTCAGCCAGAATGAGGGCGTCGGCAAAATTATCGCGGATCAATTCGTCCCACGGCACCGGTTCGCGGGTGAGGACGATCTGGCCGGCATCCGCTTTGGCCAGCAGGGTGAGTCCGTCCACAATGCGCGCCAACCGGCGCAATTCATCCAATTGACTGACTGCGCGGTCGCGCTCATTTGGGGTGAGCGATTCGTCGCGCAGGAGGGTTTCGGTTTCACCGCAGAGGATGGTCAGGGGCGTTTTGAGTTCGTGCGAGGCGTGCAGGGTGAATTCGCGGATGCGGGTGAACGAGCCGTCAAGACGGGCGGCCATGGCGTTGAAGACCTCGGTCAGCCGGTCCAGTTCATCACCGGAACCGCTGCGGGGCAGTGGGGTGTTGAGATTATGTTCGTGAATTTTCTCCACCGCCGCCGTCAGTCGGGCGACCGGGGCGAGCGCCCGGCGGGTCAGCCACCAGCCGCCCAGCAGTCCCAGCACAATCGCCGGCAATCCTGCGCGGAAAACCATCTCGCCGGTCTCATTCAGGGCGTGATCTTCGGGCGAGCGGTGTTCGTGGCGCACCTCCATTCCGCCGGGGTCGTTCGTGGCGCGCTCCTCCGGCCGCCGCCAGTGTTCGTGACGCAACTGCTCGAAGATTTCCTGATAAGTTCCGATGCCCATCACCAGCAGGGATAGGATTAAAATGCCTGCGTACCAGAACGTCAGCCGGGTGCGAATGGTCATCGGGGTTCTTTCAGAACATAACCCGCGCCGCGCACGGTGTGCAGTAATTTCGGCTCAAAGCCGGCGTCAATCTTTTCCCGCAAGCGCCGGATGTAAACGTCCACGAGGTTCGTGCCGGGATCAAAATCGTAGTCCCAGACTTTTTCAATGATCATCATCCGTCCGCACAGCCGGTCCGCCGAGCGCATGAGGAATTCCAACAGACGGTATTCCCGGGCGGTGAGCTGGATTTCCGCATCGCCGCGATGGGCCAGGCGGGTGAGGGTGTCCAGGCGCAAATCGGCGACGCGCAGGACGGTGGCTTTGTTTTCCGCATTGCGGCGGGTGAGGGCGCGCACCCGGGCAATGAGTTCCGCCAGTTCAAAGGGTTTGGGGAGATAATCATCGGCCCCGGCGTTTAAACCCGCGACGCGCTCGTTGACTTCGCCGCGAGCGGACAGGAGCAAAACCGGGGTTTGTAGTTTCAACTCCCGCATGCGGCTGAGGACGCTCAGGCCATCGCGACCGGGCAGCATGATGTCCAGCACCAGGATGTCAAACGGGGTGGTTTGAACCGCCGTGAGGCCTTCGTCTCCGGTATGACAGACATCCACCGCGAAGCCCTCGGTTTGGAGGGCCTTGCGGATGAACGAAGCCGTCTTCTTTTCGTCTTCAACAACCAGGACGCGCATGAGACAGTGTTTTGGCTGACGGAATCAAGCCTGCATTCAACACCAGGCAGATGAATTCATGGTGAAGCCAAAATGACAATTTTGTCAGAATGGCAACCAGCCGGACGCCCCGCTGTTTATTCGACGGTCACACTTTTGGCCAGGTTTCTGGGTTTGTCCACATCGCAGCCCCGGGCAACGGCGATGTGATAGGCGAACAGTTGCAGGGGCACGGTGGCCAAAATCGGGTAGATGGGTTCCAGGGTTTTGGGCAGGTAGATCACGTCATCCGCCACTTTGGCGATTTGCTGATCGCCTTCGGTGGCCAGGGCGATGATGGGGCCCTGGCGCGCGCGGATCATGGCGAGGTTGGCCATGGTCTTATCGTACATGGAGTCCTGGGGAACCAGAAAAACGGTGGGGGTTTCCGGGTCAATCAGCGCAATCGGGCCGTGTTTCATTTCCGCCGCCGAATAGCCCTCGGCGTGGATGTAGGAAATTTCCTTGAGTTTGAGCGCGCCTTCCAAAGCAATGGGAAAGGTGTAGCCGCGGCCCAAAAAGAAGAAGTCGCGGGCCTTGGCATATTTTTGGGCGAGTTGGTTAATCAGGTCATTCTGGGCGAGAATGGCCTCCAATTGCTGGGGAACCGCCTGCAGGGCGTGCAGGATTTCCAGGGAGCGCCGGGCGGACAACATGCGCATGCGTCCCAAATGCACGGCCAGGAGGGTGAGAATGGTGAGGGTGGATACAAAGGCTTTGGTGGAGGCGACGCCGATTTCGGGGCCGGCATGCATGTAAATGCCGCCGTCCGACTCGCGGGCGATGGTGCTGCCAACGACGTTGACAATGGCCAGGGTGTGGTGGCCGCGGCGCCTGGCCTCCCGCAGGGCGGCCAGCGTGTCGGCCGTCTCGCCGGATTGGGAGAGGACCAGGAGGATGGTGTTTTTTTCCAGCGGGCAGTTGCGGTAGCAAAATTCGTGGGCGAACTCGACCTCAACCGGGAGTTGGGCAAGTTCTTCCATGAGGTATTCGCCCACCAGCGCGGCGTGCCAACTGGTGCCGCTGGCGGCGATGACGATGCGGTCAATCCCGCGCAATTCAGCGGCGGTCATGTTCAAGCCGCCAAATTTGGTGGTGGCCCCCTCGAGATCCAGGCGTCCGCGCAGGGCGTTTTGCACGGTCAAGGGCTGCTCGTAGATTTCCTTGAGCATGAAATGGGCGTGTTTGCCCCGCTGGGCGTCCTCGGCCCCGAATTCAAGTTTGCTGATCTGCACGCTGGCGGTGTTGGCCCCCAGGTTCAAGACGTCAAACCGGTCGGCCGTGATGGTGGCCACGTCGTAATCGTTCAGGTACACCACTTTTTTGGTGTGGGCGACGATGGCGTTGGAATCGCTGGTCAGAAAGTTTTCGTCCTTGCCAATGCCGATGATGAGGGGCGACCCGCGCCGGGCCCCGACCATGACCCCGGGTTCATCGGCGCTGATCACGGCCAGTCCGTAGGTCCCGATGACATCGCCCAGGGCGTCGCACACGGCCTGGGTGAGGGCGTTGCCGCCGTTCTTTTGATTTTTCTTGTAATAATCGCTGATCAAATGAACGAGCACTTCCGTGTCGGTGTCGGATTTGAAGGTGTAGCCGGCCTGCAGCAGCCTTTGTTTGAGCGTGTCGTAGTTTTCGATGACGCCATTGTGGACCAGCGCGATTTTTCCGGTTTGGTCCAGGTGCGGATGGGAGTTTTTGTCGGAGGGAACGCCGTGGGTGGCCCAGCGGGTGTGGCCGATGCCATAGGTTCCGGGCACCGGTTTTTCCTTCAGCAACGGGGCCAGACCCTCGTCAATTTTCCCCAGTTTTTTGCGCAACACCAGGATGCCGTCATCGGCGATCGCCACGCCGGCGCTGTCATAGCCGCGGTATTCCAACCGCCGCAGTCCTTCCAGCAGGATGGGGGCGGCGTTTTTCTTTCCGATGTATCCAATAATGCCACACATAATGTTAGATTCGATCCGACTAATGTTTCATCTGACTGCTTGCTGGCGGAGGATCCAGCCGGCGGCGGCCGGCAGGTCGTCAAACACCAGGGCCCGGTCCAGTGCGTCCGTTTTCTGGCCGGCCAGGGTGGTGCCATAACCGGTCCGGACCAGCAGGCTGCGCTGGACGCCCGCGTTCCAGCCGCATTCCAAATCAATCAGCTTGTCGCCGATCATAAAGCTCGCCGCCAGGTCAATGTTAAATTCATCCCGGGCATCGAACAGGAACTGCGGGGAGGGCTTGCGCCCGCGGCTCGGCTGGTCGGGCGCCTCGGGGGCGAGGTAGATTTTTTCAAACCGCACCCCGTCGCGGGCCAACTCGGAAGCCAGATGTTCATGCACGCGCTCGGTTTGCGCCAGCGTAAAATAACCCCGGCCGATGCCGGATTGGTTGGTGACGATGAATAGTTTGTAGCCGGCGTCCTGCAATTGGCGCAAGGCGGGGCCGGCCCCGGGGAGGATTTCAACCTCTTCGGGGCGGCACAAATAGTGTTTTTCGGCAATCAACGTTCCGTCCCGGTCCAAAAAAACGGCTCGGTTCATCCGGGGGATTCTGGTTTTTTTTCGGCAAGAATGGAATTGAATTTTTCAGCCGACGGTGCAGAATTAACGAATCTTAAATTTCCCGTGATGCATCGCGGGCAACCTAGCAAACCATTAACTGATAAAAATTACATGAGCAAAGGCAGATTGGGAATACTGGTCGGCGGCGGTCCCGCCCCCGGCTTGAACGGCGTGATCGCCGCCGCCACGATTGAAGGCATCAACCAGGGCTATGAAATCATCGGTTTTCGTGACGGTTTCAAATACCTGGCGGCCGGGGACAGCCAGCAGTGCCGTCCGCTGTCCATCCGGGACGTGAAGGATATTCATCTGCGCGGGGGTTCGATTCTGGGCACGGCCCGCACGAACCCGACGAAATCCGAGGAGATGATGAAAAACCTGTTTGCGGTTTTTGAAAAGCTGGGCATCACGGCGCTGGTGACGATTGGCGGGGATGACACGGCTTTTTCCGCCAGCGTGGTGGCCAAGCGCAGCCAGGGCAAAATCAAGGTGGCGCATGTGCCGAAGACGATTGACAACGACCTGCCCCTGCCGGGTTCCACGCCGACGTTTGGCTATGAAACGGCCCGCCATTACGGGGTACACTTGGTGCGCAACCTGATGGAAGACGCCCGCACCACCTCGCGGTGGTATTTGATCGTCAGCATGGGCCGGGCCGCCGGGCATCTGGCCCTGGGCATTGCCAAGGCTTCGGCCTCGACGCTCGCGATTATTTCCGAGGAGTTCCGCGGTCGTCCCGTGACGGTGGATGAAGTGTGCGACATCATCATGGGATCCATCATCAAACGCCGGGCCGAAGGCAGCGAATACGGGATTGTCGTGCTGGCGGAAGGCTTGATTGAGGGCATGGGGGAGGAGGGCTTGGTGCAAGCCCTGCCCGCCGGCCAGTTGGAACGCTTTGGCAAGGTGGTGCGTGATGAGCACGGCCATTTGCGCCTGGGAGAAATCGAGTTTGGCCGCCTGATGAAGGAGCTGCTGACCCAGCGCCTGGAAAAACTGGGCATTAAGATGACCTTCATTGACAAGGATCTGGGCTACGAATTGCGCTGCGCCGACCCCATTCCGTTCGATGCCGAGTACACGCGCGATCTGGGCTATGCGGCCGTGAAATTCCTGATGTCCGCCGAATCGGAGAAGTACGGCGCGATCATCAGTTTCGTGAACGGCAAGATGAATCCGCTGCCGTTTGAAGACATGCTTGATCCCAAGACCGGACGGATGCAGAACCGCAAGGTCAATGTGGATGGCGAAGCCTATGAGTGCGCCTGTGCCTACATGATCCGGCTCGAACGCGAGGATTTTGAGCAGCCCAAGCAGCTTGCCAAACTGGCGGCGGTGGTCAAAATGACCCCGGAACAATTCCGCCATCGTTTCGGCTACCTCGTCGGATTGAAATAATTCCGGAGGTTGAATCTCACGGCGGCGGAGCTTAAACTCCGCCGCCTTTGTTATTGTCAAAGTGGCGCGGCGTCCGGAACTGCGGTAGATTCCGGGATGTTTATTAACGGACTCGGAGTGGCCGCCCCCGCACCACGTTACACCCAAAAGGAAAGTTGGGAGGCCCTCAAATCATCCGTGCTTTTCGACCAACTCCGGCCCCGTTCCCACGCCATCCTGAGGAAAGTGCTGGGGGGAGACAATGGCATTGCCACCCGGCATCTGGCGCTCGATCCGATCACGGAAGTGTTTGAGCTGACGCCGGAGGTGTTGCAAGCGCGGTTCGCCCGGCACGCGCCCGCGCTGGCAGCGGAAGCCGCCGGGAAGGCCTTGGAAAACGCCTGCTGTCAGCCCGGGGAAATTGATGCGGTACTCATCAGCACCTGCACGGGGTATTTGTGTCCGGGGCTGACCAGTTATGTGAGTGAACGGCTCCAGCTTCGTCCGGATGTTTTTGCGCTGGATCTGGTGGGGCAGGGATGTGGTGCGGCGCTGCCCAACCTGCGGACGGCGGAGGCCATCCTGACGGCGGGCCGGGCCAAACGGGTCTTGTCAATTTGTGTGGAGGTTTGCAGCGCGGCTTTTTACCTGGATGACGATCCAGGGGTGTTGATTAGTGCCTGCCTGTTTGGCGATGGAGCGGGGGCGGCGGTTCTATCGGGTCAGCCCTTGGCCGGTCGCCGGCGGGTCGAATGGAAATCAGCCCTGTCCTCGCTGGCCCCGGATCAACGGGACATGTTGCGTTTCAGTCATGAAAACGGGATGTTGCGCAACATTCTGCTGCCACAGGTCCCCCAGATTGCCGGTGCGGCGGCAGCCAGAATATTGTCCCAGTGCCTGACCGCCAATGGTCTGCGGCGGGAACAAATTACCGGCTGGGTATTGCATGCCGGAGGCCGGGATGTATTGCTTTCACTGCGCGATCACCTGGGGATCACGGCGGAGGAGGTGAGCCACAGCGCGGCGGTGTTGAGCGAATATGGCAACCTCAGCAGTCCCACGGTTTATTTCGTGCTCGACCGGGCCCTGAAGGACACCGTGCCGGACGGCCAGTGGTGGATGTCCGCTTTTGGCGCCGGTTTTAGCTGTCATGGCGCGCTGCTGGAGGTGTCCTCATGAAACGCCTGGTGCAACCCGAATTGCTTGACACCCTGCCACCGGACGATCCCCGGGCCATCGGCTCCCGACAGGATTTGCGCCGGATCAACTGGTGGATGGGCAACCACCGGATCATGGCCCGCGCCTTGGAAAAAAACCGGCCCGGTAAAAGTTTTGGCGGAGTGGTTGAAATCGGTGCGGGCGACGGGGATTTCTTCCGCCGGGTCGCAAAAAAACTTCCCCGGCCGCAGGTCGTCGCCAAAGTCACTTTGCTGGACCGGCAGGCCTGTGTGTCTGAGCAAACCAAGGCTGGACTGGCCCGCATGGGCTGGCTGGCGGAAACCGTGGTGGCCGACGTTTTTGACGGCCTGGCGCGGTCGGAGCCAGCGGCGGCGATTCTGACCAACTTGTTCCTGCACCATTTTAAGGATGACCGACTGGCGGAGCTGCTATTGAAGATATCCCGCGAGACCCGCTTGTTGGTTGCGGTGGAACCGCATCGTTTCTCACACCCCGGAGCCTGCGGGCAGTTGCTCCGGGTGATTGGCTGCAACGCGGTGACGTTGCACGATGCCGCTGTCAGCGTGCGGGCGGGGTTTGTGGGTCGCGAACTTTCTGATCTTTGGCCGGATCAAAAGAGCTGGCAATTAACCGAACACCGCGCCGGGTGGTTCAGCCACTTGTTTGTGGCCAAACGAATTTTGTGACATGGCTGCCGCCAAATCCATCACCATTATCGGAGGCGGGCTGGCCGGACTGGCCCTGGGCATCGGGCTGCGCCGGCAATCCATTCCCGTGACTGTGTATGAAGCAGGTGCTTATCCCCGTCACCGGGTGTGCGGTGAATTCATCAGTGGTCTCGGTCGGCAATGCCTCACCCGACTCGGCTTGGATGATCTGCTGGACAACGCCGGGGCGGTTGCCGCGAGGACGGTGGCGTTTTTTTCCAACCAGCGGGCCACGCCGGCACTGCCACTGCCATTTCCCGCGTTGTGTGTCTCCCGCTGGCAACTGGATGCCAGGCTGGCGGAACATTTCGACCGGTGCGGCGGCATCTTGCTGGCCGGTCGGCGATTCGATCCGGGCGGGTTGAGTGAGGGGATGGTTCGTGCCAATGGCCGCCGGTTGTCGTCGGAGGCCCGGGGCCCACACTGGTTTGGACTCAAGGTTCATGCCCGAAAAGTGTCCCTCCAAGCGGATCTGGAAATGCATTTTTTGCCCTGGGGCTATGTGGGTTTGTGCCGGGTGAACCAGGGAGAAGTCAATGTTTGCGGGCTCTTCCGCCGACGGCGGGACGACCCCTCGCCGCCGGTGGAGGCGCGACAATGGCTGGGCGGACCGGCCGGTTCGCGGCTTCAGCAGCGGCTCGCGGCGGCGGAGTTCGATGAGCAGTCTTTTTGTTCGGTGGCCGGTTTTTCCTGGCGGCCGATTCGGGCGGCGGCCCGTCCCGACGTTTGTATTGGCGACGCCATCACCATGATTCCGCCGGTGACTGGCAATGGCATGTCCATGGCCTTCGAGTCGGCTGAACTGGCCGTGGAACCGCTCGCCGCCTGGAGCCGGGGAAACCGGACCTGGCCGGAGGTTCAACGGGAAATCTCCCGGTTGTGCGATGAACGATTTGCCCGCCGCCTGACTTGGGCGCACTGGCTCCAAAAATTGATTCTCACGGTGCCATTGCAAAACTTTCTCGTCGGTCTGGCTGCGCGTCATGAAGGTTGCTGGCGGATGGCATTTGATCGGACGAGGTGATTGGCTATAATCCGGCCCATGAAACCGCTGGCGGATTGCCGCCTGTACACTTTTGTGGACACCGCTTTTTTGCAGGGCCGCGATCCGGCGCTTATCGCCCGACAGCTTTGCGACGGTGGGTCCGATCTCATCCAGGTGCGCGCCAAAAACGCGCCGCTGGACGAAGTCCGCCGGCTGGCCGAGGCGATTTTGCCCGTCACCCGAGCCGCGCGGGTGCGCCTGGTCATCAATGATCATGTGGAAATCGCCCGGGAACTGGGGGCGGAATTCTGTCATTTGGGGCAGGAGGATTTCTTTGCCGCCGGACACCGGCATTTGTCGGAACTGCGCCAGCCCGGCGACTCGTTGCAGTATGGACTTTCGACCCATGCGCCCGCACAGGCTCAAAAGGCCATTGCCGCCGGGGCGGATTACATTGCCATCGGGCCGGTCTATGCCACCGCCACCAAACCCGGGGCGCAGCCCGTCACTCTTGACTATGTTCGCTGGGCGGCTCAACAGGTTGCGGTCCCGTGGTTTGTCATTGGGGGCATCAACCTGAAAACGCTGGATGAAGTGCTGGCCGCCGGGGCCCGGCGGATCTGTGTGGTCTCCGCCATTTTGAACGCGCCGGACATCAGCCGGGCCTGCCGGGAGTTTGTCCGGCGGCTGGATGCGGGCACGCCGGGAAGGTGAGGTGGTGCCGGGGTGGAAAATTACGCTGGCAACCGTCAGGGGTACTGAGTGTGTGCCACTCCCCCCCGTCTTGGAAGACGCGTCCTGCGTTCCAATACGAAACCCCGATTATTTTTTTGCTGCGATGAAATTCACGCGGTTTCCTCATTCGCGGGAACGGCGGCGGCTCGATCTTGTTTCTCGGCCGGGTGGTGGATCCGACCGAACACGGAGGGGGTTACTCGGCGGTCGGGTCGGGGGATTCCGCCGGGGCGTCCGCCGGTTTGGGCCGGTACAGGACCACGACGTTGCCCACGCGGGTGATAAGCCGGCTTTCCGACTTTTCAGCGAGCAGGGGGGCGAGTTCTTTTTTCTGTTCCTTAAAATGGTCGAATTTCACCTTGATGAGTTCGCGGTGTTTGAGGGTCTCGACCACTTGGGCGAGAAATTGCGCGCTGAGTCCCTCCTTGCCCACTTTCAGGGTGGGCGTGAGCAGTTGGGCGCGGGCTTTCAGCTCGCGGATTTTGGCATTGGTCAGTTCAGACATGGATTCAGGATGGCAAATTTGGGGGCAAAAATCACCGCCATTTTGAGATTTATTTCGGGTGCGGGCATAAAAAATCGAGGCCGGTTGCCCGGCCTCGATGTGGAAATCAACTGTCTGAATCGCGATTAATAGCGATTGGAACGGCCGCCACCGCTGCTGCTGCCGCCGAATTCACGACGACGACCGCCGCCGCCGCCGCCAGGAGGACGGTCTTCACGCGGACGAGCCACGTTGACGGTGAGAGCGCGACCATCCATCTCTTTGCCGTTCATGGCTTCGATGGCTTTTTCAGCCTCGGCCGGAGAGGCCATGGTGACGAATCCAAAACCCCGGGGACGGCCCGTGGTGCGGTCCATCATCAGGTTGGTTTCAGTGACCGTACCAAACGCGGCGAACGCGTCGTTGAGGTCGTTTTCAGTGACATTGAAGGAAAGATTTCCAACAAATAATTTGTTACTCATGTGATGCTTTAATACTGTCCGACAAACCGTGACTTTCCATAGCTGTTCCCGAACGCCGGGTTTAAAATCATCACTGAACGAAGTTCACCTGAGGATTCACCATGCCTTGAAAGAGACTAATTATCATACAGACAAACCAAGTATCCCCTATTTTCCGGGGATGGCAACAACAATCGGCAATTATTTTCAGGGTGGGTTTGAGCCGGCCGCAGACCGGTTCCAAAAGCCGTGCTTTTTCCGGGCTGGTTTTATAGGCTGGGGGATGATGATGACGGGTTGGGAAGTTTTTGGGCTGGTTGGTTCAGCGGTGGCGGCGGGGGCGATTAATGCCGTGGCGGGGGGCGGCACGCTGCTCACTTTCCCCACGCTGCTGGCGTTTGGCACGTCCCCGGTGACGGCCAATGCCACGAGCACGCTGGCGTTGGTGATTGGCACCGGGGGCAGCATGTTTGGATACCGGCAGCACACCAAGGCCATCATGCCCTGGCTGTGGCGGTTTTTGCCGGTGAGCCTGTTGGGCGGCTTGATCGGAAGTATTTTGCTGACGCACACCAGCAACCAAACCTTTGGCAAATTGGTTCCGTTCCTGATTTTTTTTGCGACGCTGTTGTTTTTGGGGCAGGGGGCCTTCCGGCGTTTTGCGGGTTCGCATCTGGCGGAGGCGGGGGCGGGCAAGCCGGGCCATCTTTGGGGGGCGGTTTGCTTTCAGTTTGCGGTGGCGGTCTATGGCGGTTACTTCGGGGCGGGCATTGGCATTTTGATGCTGGCGACGCTGGGGTTCATTGGGATGAATAATATTTTTGAGATGAACGCCCTCAAGACGATCATGGGTTCGCTGATCAATCTGATGGCGGCGCTGTGGTTCATTGTGGCCGGATTAATTGACTGGCAACGGGCGGCGGTGATGACGGTGGGGGCGGTGGCGGGATATTATCTGGGCTCGCATTATTCGCAGCGGATTCCGCAGGCGCGGGTGCGGCAGTTGATCATGGCCATCGGTTTCATTATTTCTGGGGTGACGTTTTACCAGGAATTCGTGCGGTGATCCCCGGGCCGGGGCCACTGCGGGAAGGCGGGTCGGAGATTGACTTTGGCGGGCGGTCACGGCTAATTCTACGGCATCAATTTGTCTGAATACATTTTGTTGGCGTTTGGGTCGCTGTTCGTGATCATAGATCCGCTGGCGACGGTGCCGTCGTTTTTGGCAATGACGCCGAACGATTCGTTGGAGCAGCGGCTGCGCACGGCGAAGCTGGCCTGCACGACGGCGGCGGGCATTCTGCTGGCATTTGGGCTGACGGGACAACTGGTTTTCCGGGTGATGGGCATCACGATGCCGGCATTTCAGATGGCGGCGAGCATAGTGCTGCTGCAGGTCTCGCTGGACATGCTGCGGGCGCAGCGGTCGCGCGTGAAGGAGACGAATGAGGAGACGCGCGCGGGGGTGGATAAAACCGAGGTGGCCATCACGCCGCTGGCGATTCCAATGCTGGCCGGACCGGGGGCGATTTCGACGACCATTTTGCTCCAAAATCAAGCCCGCGATATTTACCAGCGATGCTCGCTGTATGGTTGCATCGTGGGAGTCTGCTTTGTCAGTTACCTGATTTTGCGGGTGTCGGCCCGGAGCCGCAGGTGGTTCGGGCCGATTTCCATGAGCCTGGCCATCCGCATCATGGGGCTGCTGCTGGCGTCGGTGGCGGTGCAGTTCATGCTCAATGCGATCAAGGCGTTTCGGTTGGAATTGTTGTCGCCGGCGGGGTGAGCCGGGGGATTGGACCGTTGCTATTTAGACCATCAGGAGGTCCACGATGATCCAACCGCCCACCAGGTAGCTCCACACCATTCGGTCGCGGAAACCCAGTCTGGTGAGGGGCCAAAGAACTAAAAAGGAGATGATCGCCCGAACGGCCATAAACCAGACAAAATTTGTATCGGTGGGCGTGAGGGCATTCCAAAGAAAGACCTGAAAAATCCCGTGGCTGCGGTTGGTGACCAAAAGAAATTGGATGCAGTCCGCCAAGACCACCGCCAGCACGGACATGAGGGCGGAGGAAATCAGGATGGACCAGAGCAAACGGCGGGGCGGGGCGACCGATTGCCGGGGTTGGACCGCGCATTTCCGGCACAAAACAAAGTGGTCCTTCACCTGCTCTCCGCATTTTTGACAGATGCGCATGATATGTGCCGCTCAATTACTTAAGCCACGGTTGACAGGGATAGTCAACCGGGAAACCAAGTTGGCCGGAGACACCGAGCCCCGCCTGGAAGGGGGGTTGTTACGGTCCAGCACGGGTTCCGCTCTGATGTTTATTTATCGTGTTTAATCGTGTTTTTTGGAGTTTTTTCGTTTTGGGCCCTTTTGGCCCAAAACACCCCCCCGACTCCACCGACGGAATTAAGATTGCATATTCCTGAACCTTTGTCAAGGAAGCAAAACTCATAACGCAGGGATGGGACCCATCCTGACCTGCGCCTTGTCGGTATCGTGTGCGGGCGTACCGTGAGGGCACGGGGCCGACAGTGGCGGATGCGATGTCCGTGAAGGGGGGGGCATGGTTGGCGTTGGGACGGTCTGCCGATTGGGACATCGGTGGTTTGACGGCTTGCCAATTGGCGGGTGAATGTTCATTCTATTGGATAATAACATGAATCCATGCAACCGCTTTTTGTTGAAACACGGGGTTGGGGCGCTGGTTTTGACTTTGCTGCCGGCCCTGGGAGGCGCCGGGGTGGCCGCCGCAGTGGCGGAGGAGACGAACTCCATTTCCCTGGTCATTGAGGCGGACCAATCCACCGCGCGGGTGAGTCCGACGTTTTATGGGATGATGACGGAGGAGATCAATCATTCCTATGACGGCGGCTTGTACGGGGAGTTGGTCCAAAACCGGGTTTTTAAGGATAATGCCAAGAGACCTGTCCACTGGTCGGTGGTTCAGGGGGGCGAGGCCGCCGCAGCCATTGCGCTGGACACGGACCATCCGCTGAACTCCAACATGGTCACCAGCCTGCGGTTGGACGTCGCGGCGGCCTCGGCCAAGGCGAGGGCGGGGGTGGCCAATGACGGTTACTGGGGGATTCCAGTGAAGGCGCACACGCATTACCAAGCTTCGTTTTATGCGCGGGCGGCGGCCGGTTTTTCCGGGGAGGTCACGGTGGCGCTGGAAAGCAATGACGGGGCGACGGTTTATGCGCGGGCCCGGATCAGTCATCTCAGCGGAGACTGGCAGAAGTATGCGGTGACGTTGAAAACGGGCGGGGTGATGCCCACGGACCAGGCGCGGTTGGTGCTGTCCGTCAATCAGCCCGGAACGGTTTGGTTTAATCTCGTCTCCCTGTTCCCGCCGACGTGGCACAACCGGACGAATGGCAACCGGGTGGATTTAATGCAGAAGCTGTCGGACATGAAGCCGACGTTCCTGCGGTTTCCGGGGGGCAATTATCTGGAGGGCAGCGCGATTACGAACCGGTTTCCCTGGAAGCAGACGCTGGGTGATCTGACGAACCGGCCGGGGCATCCGGGGTGCTGGGGCTACCGTTCCTCGGATGGGCTGGGGCTGCTGGAGTTTTTGGAATGGGCGGAGGATTTGAAGGCGGAACCGGTGCTGGCGGTTTACGCCGGATACAGCCTGCCGCCGAAGGGTGAATGGGTGAAACCGGGGGCTGAGCTTGCGCCCTATGTGCAGGAGGCGCTGGATGAGATTGAATATGTGACGGGCGACGCGAACACGAAATGGGGGGCGGTGCGCGCGGCCAACGGCCATCCGGCACCCTTTAAACTGACTTATTTGGAAATTGGCAACGAGGACTGGTTCGACAAGTCGGGGAGCTATGACGCCCGGTTCGCGCAATTCTACGATGCGATCAAGGCGAAGTATCCGAACCTCCAGTGCATCTCCACGGTGGGGAACGAGCAACCGGCGGAAAAGCGGGTTCACAGCCGGACGCCGGATGTGGTGGATGAACATTATTACCGGTCCGCCCGGGAGTTTGAGGAGGATGCGCCGGGCCGGTTTGAAAAATATGACCGGCACGGGCCGAAAATATTCGTGGGGGAATGGGCGGCGTATGAGGACATGGTGCCCTGGGACAAGCGCTCCGCGCAATTGCCGCCCACGCCGTCCATGAAGTCCGCGCTGGGGGATGCCGCGTGGATGGCGGCGATGGAACGCAATTCGGACATCGTTTGCATGAATTGCTATGCCCCGATGCTGGTGAACGTCAATCCGGGCGGGCGGCAGTGGCGCCCGGACCTGATTGGCTACAATGCGCTCAACAGTTTTGGCTCCCCGAGTTATTATGCCATTCAGATCTTCAGCCGCCATTTAGGGGATGTGGTGCTGAAGGCCTCGCTCAACGGGCTGCCGCAGAGCGGGGTTGCGCCGCTGGATTATTCAGTCACCAAGGATACGGCCGCCGGGGTGATTCACGTCAAGGTGGTCAACATCACGGGGACGCCGCAGTTGGTCCACCTGACGCTCAACGGTGTTTCATCGGTGGCCAAAAAGGCGGTGGTGGTGACGCTGTCCGGCCGCCCGGAGGAAACCAATTCGATCCAGGATCCGACGCATCTGGCGCCGGTGACGTCGAAAATTTCCGGGGTCGCGCCCTCGTTTGATCATGTGTTTGGGCCGTATTCGATCACGGTGCTGGACCTGCGGGTGCGTTAAGGGGCGGGCGGGCGGCGCGGCGGGCCGGTCCGTGGATCGGGCGCAGCAGGTTGACAAACGGTCTGCGGGTTGGGAAACCCGCGATACGGCAGACTTGGAAGTCTGCGGTACGAAAAAAACGCCTCGTCCCCGCCGTCGGATTTGAAACCCATGAAATGCCGATCAGGTGCAGGACCGGTCGCCGGAGTCCAAAATGGGCTTCGGCTGAAAACCGCCAACAACATTGGGATGCCCCGCAGTTGGGCGGTTGGGCGGTTGGGGCGTCAAAATTCAACACTGGTCAGAAGGCGGCGTCTGGAGTATCTTGCCCCGAACAGGGCAACCGGGCGGTGAAATGGGTGCGGGCAGGGGTTGGTTAACCAGTTTTAGGCACGGCTTGCCTAAGGCTCCCTAAAATACTAGCGTAACGACCATGGAAATCAGGCTGGCAATTATAGATGATGACGCGGATTTTCTCGCGGCATTTTGTGATTACACCGAGCAGGTTCTGGGGTTTTCGCGACCGGTCGGTTACCTGGATCCGAAGTCGGCTTTGCGCGGGATGGAGCGCAATGTTTATGATGTGGTGCTGGTGGATTTGCTGCTGGGCCGGTCCTCCGGTTGCGAACTGATCCGGGACATCAAAACCAAATACCCCAAGATTCATGTCATCGTGCTTTCGGGGCATTCCGAGGATGCGCTGATTGGCAGCGCGCTGTCGAACGGGGCGGAGGGTTATCTGCTGAAGACGCAGTCCATGAAGGATATTCTCAAGGCGCTGGAGGGGTATGTGGCGGGCGGGCTGGCGATGGAGACCAATGTGATGAAGAAAATCATCCGGCGGTTTCAGAACACGCAGAAGCATGAAAAGACGCTGGACACCCTCACCAAAAAAGAGGCGATCATTTTGGGCCACCTGGCGGAGGGAAAATCGTACAAGGAAATCGCGGATCAATTGCAGCGGAGCACGCAGACCATCTACAGCCATTCCAAACGCATGTACCGCAAGCTGGGGGTGAATTCGAAGACGGAGGCGGTGGTGTTGTATTTGCAGGCCAACCGCCCGGCGTCGCATGCCTCCTGATCCGACCAGCCTCTTATGCCGAAAATATTGATCATCGAGGACGAGGATATTATTTTGGATCCGCTCTGCGAAATGTTGCGGGCGGAAGACTACGAGGTGCTGGGCGCCTACACCGGCGAGGCGGGGTTGGAACTGGCGGCGGCGGAACGACCGGACGTGATTTTGTGCGACATTGTGCTGCCGGGCAAGGACGGGTATGCGGTGTTGATGGAGCTGTGCGAAAATCCGCGCACCAAGGACATCCCGGTCATTTTTCTCACGGGACAGACCTCGCCCAAGGAGATTCAAACCGGTTTCACCATGGGGGTGGATGATTATTTGTGCAAGCCGGCCTCGCGCGAGGTCATTTTGGCCGCCCTCCGCAAGCAGCTTGACAAGAGCGCGGCCGGTAAAAGGGCGGAGTGAGCGGGTTGGAAAAATTCAAAATCCAAAGCTCAAAAACGAAATTTTCAACCGCAGATGCACGCCGATGAGGGGAGGGAAATGGCGGCTGCGCTTGACGGTGATGGAGCGCCGGCTGGCAGCCGGTTGGTTCTTGGTGACAGGCTGGAAGCCGGTCCCACTCTGGGGAACCCGGTTGCTGGTTGGTTCGTCCGCTCATTTTACAGATTCTTTAAACCGCAGATGATGGGCGCAGATGAACGCAGTTGTGGATCAGAAAGCGGCTGATCAACTCCGTTTTTTGAGTTCAAAATTCAAACATCCTTGGTCAGGGCGAGGAACTCCGGTTCGCTGATGATTTTTACGCCGAGTTTTTGGGCTTTCTCCAGTTTTGATCCGGCTTCCTCGCCGGCGACGACATAATCCGTTTTCTTGCTGACGCTGGTGCTGACCCGGCCGCCGAGCGCCTCGATTTTCGCCGTGGCGGCCTCCCGAGTCAGCGTGGGCAGGGTGCCGGTGAGGACGAAGGTTTTGCCGGCGAGAGAACCCGCCGGAGCCTGGGGCTGGTAGAGCTGGGATTTAAAATTCAAACCGGCGGCGCGGAGGCGTTCGAGGAGCGCCAGATTTTGCGGGTCGCTGCGCCAGCGCACGAGACTTTGGGCGATGACTTCGCCGATATCGTCCGCGGCCGTCAACTGTTCCGGGGTGGCGGCGAGGAGGTCGTCCAGGGTGGCGAAGTGGCGTCCCAGCGATTTGGCCCCGCCGGTGCCGAGATGCAGAATGCCAAGCCCGAACAACAGCCGCCACAGATCGCGGGAGCGGCTGGCGGCGAGGCCGGCCAGGAAATTGCCGGCGGATTTTTCACCCATGCGCTCCAGCGCCACCAACGCTTCCGGCCGGAGGGAGTATAATCCGGAAATATCGCTGACCAGGCTGCGGGCGACGAGTTGCGCCGCCATGGCTTCGCCGCCGCCCTCGATGTCCATGGCCCCGCGCGAGCACCAGTGCTCGATGCGCCCGCGCAACTGGGCCGGGCAGGCGGGGTTTCCACAGCGCCAGATCGCGCCGGTGGTTTCATCCGCCGCGGTTTCCCTGGCCGCCGCGGCACCGCATTCGGGACAGGCGGTGGGGAAGACAAAGGCGGTTTCGCCCCCGGTGCGCGCGGTGGAAACGACGGCCACGACGGCGGGGATCACTTCGCCGGCTTTTTCAATGACCACGGTGTCGCCGACGCGGATGTCCTTTTGGCGGATGTAATCCTCGTTGTGCAGGGTGGCGCGGGCGATGGTGCTGCCGGCGAGAAACACGGGTTCGAGTTCGGCGACGGGCGTGAGGGCGCCGGTGCGGCCGACCTGAATGGTGATGCCGTTGAGTTTGGTCCGGGCCTGTTCAGGGGTGTATTTGTAGGCGATGGCCCAGCGCGGAGCCTTGGAGGTGGCCCCAATCCGGCGCTGCTGTTCGAAGGAATTGAGTTTGATCACCGCCCCGTCCGTCTCGTAATTGAACCCGGCGCGAACCGCGTCCAGTTCCTGGATGGCGGCGGACAGTTCCGCGGCGTCGCGGCAAAACCAGGTGCGTTCCGGGGTTCTTAAACCGAGCGTTTTCAGCCAGGCGAGCAGTTCTTTTTGCGAGGCCGGCCGGGCTTCGCCTTCCAGCGCGCCCAGTCCGTACAAGACGATGGCCAACGGGCGCCGGGCGACGATTTTCGGGTCCAACTGCTTGAGCGAGCCGGCGGCGGAATTGCGGGGATTGGCAAAGGGCTCCTCCCCGGCGGCGAGGCGTTCGGCGTTCAGTTTTTCGAAGCCGGATTTGGTCATATACACCTCGCCGCGCACCTCGAGGACGGACAGCCCGGAGGACCGGCCGAGTTTGATCGGCAGGCTGCGGATGGTCCGGAGGTTGGCGGTGATGTCGTCGCCGTGGGTTCCGTCGCCGCGCGTGGCCCCGAGGGTGAACCGGTCCGCCTCATAGCGGAGACTGACGGCCAGGCCGTCCACCTTGGGCTCCACGACCCATTCAAGGGGTTCGCCGGGGAGCAGTTTTTGCACGCGTTTGACAAACTCAAGCACTTCCTCGCGGGAGTAGGTGTTGTCCAAACTCATCATGGGCAGGGCATGTCGGACGGATTTGAATTCGCCCAAGGGGGTGCCCCCGACGCGCTGACTGGGTGAGTCCGGGGTGGCGAGTTCAGGGAAGTTTTTTTCCAGTTCCAGCAGCTCGTGATAGAGGCGATCGTAATCGCGGTCGGAGATGGCGGGCTGGCCGGCGACATAATAGGCGTGATCATGCCGGCGGATTTCCCCGGCGAGTTGCGCGTGGCGCGATTGGGCTTCCATTAATGTCATGGGGGAATTGTTTATGGATTGGACTGGGTTTGGACAGTTTTTTCTGTTGGGCGGGGAATTCGAGTCCCTGCGGGAGGAGATTGCGTCCGCCCTCAGCCCGGCCTTCTCCACGGATATCCTGAGGTGACTACGGGGTTTATTGGTTGGAAAGGTGCCAGCGATCCAAACGTGGCAATGGCACGCGAGGCCACCGCCTGGTCAAGCAGACATTCTCAAGCCCCATTTCTGAAATTACGACTTGGATTGTCGGGGATCGGTTGACTCAGATGGGCGAAGAAACCGGCTGGAGCAGAGGTTTGACCGGCTTTGACCTGGTTTGACCCAGATCGGAGGCAGAGCGGAGGACTGTTTATGGGTAAAGCCCGTTGGTTCAAGGTGTTAGGCCGGTGTGGTGGCCGCCGGTGTTCCGGTGGCCCCGCCGCGTTGAAAGGTTGGATTGGGTTGGATTGGGTTTGACCGGGTTTGACCGGGTTTGACCGAACCCCGAGGGAAAAATGGACAATCTCACGTTGGCGGGTCGTTTTATCGGCTGATCTTTTGGGCGGACAGGATGGGCTGGCTCACCGGGGATGGTTTGACGGCCGACGCCGGGTCAGGGGACCCGGCCTACAGGGGGAAAGCGTTATGCGGAATTGGCTTGGCGCCTCATCGGACATCACCCTGCCCAAAAAGATTTTATTTTATTTTATTACTGAATAGCGTTAATTATCTGAAATCAGCCTTAAAATTATCGGAAATCAGCGTTAATTTTTGTGGCCCTCTGCCGAGGTGCGCTACGGGGACTGGCCGGCCCCGGGGTGGCGGCCCGGCAACGGGACTTCACGATGTCAAAGAGCGGAGGGGGACCAAAGCCAACCAGCGTCACTGAAGCGGTGGCGGACGAGCGAACCCTCCCCGGCCGGGAACCAAAGCGCCCGGCTTCGATTTAACTACATCCGTTTTTGGGTTGCGTCAAATGTGGGCGGCACTTTTTAGCGGGCGTTGGGTTATGGTTAAGTGTTGCTACTGAAAAACGCAGAGAGCACAAAGGCGGGGCAATTTTGACCACGGATGGGAAAACGCCAAAGCGGAAAGCGAGAAATCGGGAAAGCGGAAACAAAAACCGCAGGGAAATCTGAACAAAAGCAAACGAAGGCAACGAAGGAGGACGGGGCATTTTTAAACCGCGAAATAAAGTTTATTTCTTGACGGACCCTAACCGCAAAGAACGCAGAGAACGCAGAGAGGGAAAAGGCAAAGGCAGGCCACGAATCTTGCTGGCCGCAGTCGGGGGCATGAACGCGGCGCGCTTATCCGGTTGCGTTTGTCCGGGCCAGGGCGGTTAATCGGCTGGCCATGAAGGCCGGGCCGTCAAATCAAGTGGGAACCAAAGCTGGGGGGTGGGAAAGCCGAGCCAGCCCCGGCATGGATTGCCGTCAGCAGCAAATATGACAATACCATTAACTGAGCCCTTTTTGACCCATTTCCCATTTGACCGCCCAAACCGACTGTTAAGTGAACGGTGGCTTTCATGCGAGTCCTTTCACTTTGCCATTAGTATTGAGGCTGTTGCAGTTGAATACAAGTGACAGTGACCCGCAAAAGCATCAAAAGCCTTGACCGCACACAAAACCGTGCTAGAGTTTTTTCAAATCCAAACACAGAGACGCGAATGTTTGTAATGCATGGCGGCCATAGCGGATCATAGCTTAGTGTGTACCAGTAACATACAAAAAAGGACATCGCATGAAATCTGAAACGACCACAAGACGGTCTCGCAAACTGCCATTGCTGGCGATCACTCTGCTCAGCCTGTTAATTTTTCAGATAACCGGTTGCAAATCTGTGCCGGAGGGCTCTGCAACAATGAAGCAGCAGGCGTTAAGTTTTACCCCGCCCGAAGGCAAAGCCGGGATCTACGTCATCCGCCCCTATCAGTTTGCAGGCTCGGCTGTTTTGAATAAAATTAGCCTTGATTACCAAGGGTTCGGTTCATTGGAGACGAGTTCTTACCTCTATGGGACGGTTTCGCCTGGGGAACATACTCTCCGCTCTAATGACCCCAATTCGGGATTTGCACTCTCGCGTTTTACCGTTGAGGCAGGCAAGAACTGTTATTTCACAGTTCGCAGAGGGTTGGCACACAACGGGGCCATACAATTCGAGTCAATTTCTGAGACCGACGGTCAAGCATTGGTGCAGAAATGCAAACTCAGCGGCGATAATCGGTTTGAGCCACAGAATGCGCCTGGACAATAAAAACAATACGATGTCGCGTTATCAAAGTTGCGGGCGGCACAGTTGGCTTTTTCCGATCGTTACTGTTTACGTCGATGTGCAGCCAGTGCCTTATCGTTACTGGCACGAATTAAACTTGCACTATTCAAGAACGAAATAAACCACAACACATGAAATCTCAAATGACCAAACGACAATGCATCCAAGCTTCGTTGTTAATGACTGCGCTGCTAGGTCTGCTAATCATGCAATTTACCGGCTGTGCAGATTTGGCGGTGGGTTTGCCGGAGGGTTCTGCTGCGATGAAGCAGCAGGCATTGAGCTTTACGCCACCAGACGGCAAAGCCGGTGTTTACGTCATCCGCCGCCGTCATGATCCTGTTCTTTATCAAGTTCTTAATGCCGTGTTCGACATTAATCTAGACCAGCAAGAGTTTGGTTCGTTGGCAAAAGGTTACTTTCTTTTCGGGACATTACAGCCTGGGGAGCACACCCTTTCCATGAATACTGGCATGGGAGGCTCCTCGCCCCTTCAATTCAACACAGAAGCAGGTAAAAACAAGTATTTTTTGACCGAAAACACGAGGGCAGGACAGGCGTATTTTGAGCCGCTTTCTGAAGCTGATGGGCAAGAATATGTTCGCAAAAGCATTCTAAGCGGTGACAATCGGTTTGATCATCAAAATTAAAATTAAAGCCATGTGACAAATTTAGTCTAGAAACAACCTAAACTAAACATCATGAAGTCCATTGGGACCATTGACTGATTTGGTTCCATTTGGTGCAACGATAAAGTCCTTGAGGCAGCTACGCAGTCGGCGATTTAGTCTTGGGCGGTGGCTTTGACCGCCGCCAGAGCCTCCGTGGATACGGTGGGCACCCGTTGCCAGTGCTTATCCGGGGAAACGACCGCCCTGCCCATGAACCTGGGATGGAATCCAGTCCCTGCGGGAATAATCCATGTCCGCCCTCACCCCGGCCCTCTCCCCCAGGAGAGGGAGAATGATCGGCCGACTCACAGAAATGCGAGGATGCCAGTGGTCGGATGTTTGCAAGCAGCTTCCGCGCTGGTGAAAAATGCAATGAATATGCCGCCCCTGCGGGGCTTTTTGGTTTTGCGGGGTGCGGTGCTACAAATAGGTCGCGCCTACGGCGCTGGGATGCCCCGGTCGGTCGTGCCACCGCCATGGTTAATTCCCCGAATTTAGGTTTGCCCCCCTCGGTCCCAACCAAACGCTCCCAACCCGGTGACAAATTCAGATCAGGGCTTGACCCAGAGGTCAAACCGCCCACCGCCAGTCGGGGCTTTACTTTGGCCGGTTGATGCGTTTTCTTAACGCAAGTATGGACAATATATTCCTAGGTTTTGGCAAAATCGGCTGCCTGCTGGCTCTGGCGGTTTCCGCCTCGGCGCAGCCCCTGCCGAAAATTCAACTCCAACCGGTTTTCACCAATCTGACGATTGACCGCCCGGTCTGGATGGCGGAGCCGCCGGACGGGTCCGGCCGGATGTTCGTGGTCGCCCAGGCGGGCACCATTTTCATCGTCAAGAAAGGCGGGGACGGCGGGGCGGCAAAGGAGTTTTTCAACATCGAAGACCGGCATCCTTACTTTGACAACGAGGACGGTCTGATGAGCATCGCCTTCCATCCGGGCTTTAAAACGAACGGGTTGTTTTATGTCTATTACAACCAGCAAAATCCCACGAATCAGCATACCCGGCCGTTGAATTATCCCTATCGAAGTGTCGTCAGTGAATTCAAAGTGTCGGCCGCCGACCCGGACAAAGCCGATTTGGCCAGTGAACGAATTTTGTTGGAAGTGCAGCAGCCTTTTCCCAATCACAAGGGCGGGGAAGTGGCTTTTGGCCCGGATGGCTATCTTTATTTGGCGCTGGGGGACGGCGGTTTGGGCGGGGATCCGTTTGGCAGCGGCCAGAACACCGCCACGCTGCTGGCCAAAATGCTTCGGATGGATGTCAATTCGCGTTCGATGACGGGCAACGGACGCCGCCAGAGCCGGCTGAATTATGGAATCCCGCAGGACAATCCGTTTGTGAATGAAACAACCGGCGCGCGGCATGAGATATACGCTTATGGATTGCGCAATGTGTGGCGTTACAGTTGGGACCGCGAGACCGGCGACTTGTGGGCGGGGGATGTGGGGCAGGATTTGTGGGAGGAAGTGGATTTGATCACCAAGGGAGGCAATTACGGCTGGAACGTGCGGGAGGGGGCGCACCATTTCAAGCCCGGTCCGGAACGGGCGAAATACATTGAACCGGTGATGGAATACACCCACCGGACAGATTTGCAGGCGCAGGGAATGTTTCCCGACCACAGCATCGGGTTGTGCGTGATCGGCGGATATGTGTACCGCGGCAAGAAGTATCCCGCGCTGGACGGGGTGTATGTGTATGGCGATTACAACCTGGGGACGATCTGGGGTTTCCGGTACGATCGCGACGCACACAAGGTGACGGTGGAGGGCACTTTGTTGAACCAACACCAAAACATCTCCAGTTTTGCGGAAGATGGGGACGGAGAGATTTATGTGATCATGCTCAGCGGGCAAATCTATTCCGTGACCGTCCCCTGAGTCATTGGCGAACCTGATTCATCCGAAGTGGCGGAGCCTGCTGAATCCCGCCGGGAGGATTTTGGGGATGGGTTTGTGGTCATTGGCGCGGCCACCGATGGACCTCGCAGATAAAAAATCGCCGGGGGGGGACTTTCGTCCACCCCCGGCGCGTGTTAAACCCGTTGGGGCTTAGCTGT
>CAZUBG010000024.1:0-38301 GCA_964618545.1 uncultured Bifidobacteriaceae bacterium
CACCCAAGGCCATGGCCAGCAGCCAACCGAGCTTTGAGCCGGTGAAGAAAAAGGCCGCGCCCCCCAAACCGATCGTCATGGTGATGGCCGCGCCGCGAATCAGAGGTCTTAGGTTTTTAGTTTGCTTGAAAGCCAAGGCCAGAGAGGGTGGAAATAACAGCAGGATGATTCCCGCCAAGGCATTTGGATAAACCAAGGTTCCACTCACACGACCTTTGGCAAATTTTGCCAGAATAGCCGGGTTAGCCACGTCAATTCCGTTGGTGGTAACGATAACGTGCTCTTGCTTCATTTCCAAAAACTCCTCCGGCGGGGTATTGGTCCAGTGGCTTTTCTCACCTGCGATCAAGTTCTGATAACCAAGCGGATATTCAAACAATCTCTGATCCACTGCCCGAATCAGGCAAAAAGTAAACGCGACCAGGATGCCCGCCAGCAACCAGCGCAGCAGATGAGCCCGCCCAAGAACCAGCGCCCCCAGGAAATAACACCCGACACAACCGATAAATTGAGGGAGGGTACTGGCGGTCAGGGTGACATCCACGGTGGCGGCGGTGGCGGAGAAAAATTGCCAGCCCAGCCAGATCAGAGGCAGCAGCCATAACCAGAACGTGCCCGGCCAGCGGGGTTTGGCTTGCCACCCCAAGAGGCTTCCCGCCAAGGCAAAAGGCAACCAAACCCAGATGGCCCAGTGACTTGGCCAGAAACCGGAGATGATTTCAGAAAAGGAGGCCGGGGGTGGAATCTTTTGGTCTAGAATAACCGGATTGCCAAATTTGATAATGGCCAGTCCCAGAAAAAGACCGAAAGCCAGCGCGTAAAGGGTCAGGGCATTGAGTTTTTGCGCCGGTTTCATGCAACGATTTTATCCCGGGACCAACAGGGTCAAAAATGCAGTTTTAGCAGGCCAACCTCCAAAGCCAGGGCTTCTTGAACGTTGGTGTGCAGCAAACGCTGGGTTTGTTCGACGATTTTGATGTTTTCCAAGGCTTGCCGGGGAGTAATCCGCCGGGCCACGGCTTCCGCACCGGCGATATCGGGGAATTTCAGCAAATCCCGTCCGATGGCCAGGGTGTGAATCCATGCATCGCGCAGCCACCACTGGATGAGCATCAACACGTCCGCCCGCTGACGGCGGTATTCGGCTTCGATGGCCGCCGTCAGTTCGGTCTCCCACCGGTCGCGCAGGTCCTTTTCCACATCTTCGTTTTGTTCCAAGGGGGAACGGGCGCTGAGCGATTCATCCACCTGGGCCCGGATTTCGGCCAATCTTTGCAAGATGGCATCAAGGAGGCAATAACGGCCCAGGAGGCTTTTGCGTTCTCCGGCGGCCAGGGCGCTGAAGCGGGCCAACCATTCCGACTGGGCCGGAGGCAGGACCGGCAGGCCGTCGCCGAAAAAGTTCAGGCGCAGACACCGGGACAGAATGGTGGGCAGCAGGCGCTGCGGTTCCGTGGAAAGGAGGATCAAGACGGATTTCGAGGGGGGTTCCTCCAGCGTTTTGAGGAAGGCATTGGCGGCCTGGGTGTTCAGGCGATCCGCCGCCACAATGATGGATATCTTGTATCCGGCCTCGGAGGGCTTGAGCTGGATTTGCTGCATCAAGTCGCGCATCTGTTCGACGGTAATGATGCGAAGCTTGGACTCGGGCCGGGCCCAGTGGACGTCCGGGTGCAGGTCCTGGGCGATTTTACGGCAGTTGGCGCAGACGTCGCAGGCGTCAGTGGCGATGCCATCGGTGCGAACCGGGTTCAAACAATTGAGGGTTTGAGCGAGCGTCCGGGCGACGGTTTCGAGTTCGGTCAACTGATCGCCGGTGAACAGGTAGGCGTGGCCGAGGCGCCCGCGAGCGAGCGAGCGTTGCAGGAGCTGCACGCCTTGTTCATGCCTGGAAAAACTAGTGAATGCCATCGAAAGGATGGTGCCGACGGAGGGGGTCGAACCCACACGGCTTTAAGGGCCACTGGATTTTGAGTCCAGCGCGTCTGCCAATTCCGCCACATCGGCACTGTGATTACCAAGTGCTTTTAACTGATCACTATTCCCGCAGTCAGCGTCGCGGCTTTAAAACCATCCGGCTGATTGCAAGCGCCACTATATCGGAAAAGTTTTTGGCAAGGCAAGCGCGCAATTGGGATTTTATGGCGGGCGGCGGGGCGGACAGCCGACGCCGGATCGGGGAAGCCGGTCTGCAGCGGGAAACCGTTTTGCGAGATCGGCTTGGTAACTCACTGGCATTCTTTGGGCTGACGCGAAAGGTCGGATTGGGTCGGATCAGGTCGGATTCGCCGGGAATGGGGTTCGGGCTGGAGATTAATTTTTTTATCCGAGTTTTTCCGTGTCGTTTCGAGTTTTTGGGTGTTGGTCCCGTTTTTTGCACCCAGGACCCCGCAGGCGGGGTTGCGGATCATTCTCCCGGCACGACAATTTTTTCCATCAGGATAGCGTTAATTAGCCCCAATTACCCTCAATTATCATTAATTAGCCAGAATTACCGTGAATTATCTAAAATCAGCCTTAATTCGGCTTCGTTGGGATCCAAAGGTTTGAGCTGGCTTGACGCCGGACGCCGGGTCAGCGGATCCGGCCCACAATCAGGACAACCATTGTTTTGAAAACGGATCACGATAGACGACACGGCGGTGATGTGGGGACGATCCGTCCCCGCCCCAATCACACCCGGCACCGCCAGTGAGCGCGGAATATGTCAAAGAACTGCGGCTGGCCTCGATCCCGCCGCCGCCCGGGGCCGAAACCCCGAGGTTTATTTAGATACTGTGGTTTTTGGAATTGGTCAAATTTTGGCAGCACGTTTTAGCCGGCGGGGGTTTATTTTTCAGCGCTGCTACTGAAAAACCCGTTGGTGGCGCGGGTTAAGCGGAAAGGCGGGAGGATACCGTGATGAACGCCGGTAAACGCCGATGGGAACAGACCAAAGTGGAAAGCAAAAAAGCGGAAACGGAAAACCCGGGGGGAATCTTGAAATCACGAAACCCGCGAACAAAGAAGGGGTTCAAAAACACAAAAACCAGAGGAAATGGGATTGCAAAGCAGAGATCGCAGAGAGGGAAAAGACAAAGGCAGCCCACGAATCTCACGAATGGCACGAATTCCGGTCGCCGCAAACGGGGCTGGAGCGCGGCGCGATTTTCGAGTTGCGTTTTTCCCGGCCAGGGCGGTTAATCGTCTTGCCATGAATACCGGGCCAGCAGATCAAACGGGAACCAAGGCTTGCACGGGTGGAAAACCGACCCCGCCCTATGGGTGCTGGTGCAGGAAAAAACGGTGGCAGATCAGGGCCAGATCGGCCCGAATCCAGCGCACGTAAAGGCTGATTATCACTGGGAATCGGCATCAGCCCCGTCAGAATCCCCGGTTGGCGCGCCACAACAGCACCCCGCCCACGGCTTGGAAGATGAAGTTGGGAATCCAGAGAATCAATTCCGGGTGGAATTCCGGGCGGGCGGACAGGGATTCCCCCAGCAGAATGAAGCTGTAATAAACCACCGCCAGTCCCAGGGCCACCGCGATGCCGATGTTGGTCTCGCGCCGGTGAACACGGATGCCCAGCGGGATGCCGATGAGGGCGAAGCCGAAACTGGCGAAGGAAAAGGCGATTTCCCGGTTCAGCTCCACGCGGGCGGGCAGGGTCAGATCCCCCTTTTGCCCCGGGACCGGGGGGAATTTGGCCAGTTCCCGAATTTCATTCCGCAACTGCCCGTAGGTCATGTCGCTGATTTTGGGGTGGTAGACCTGATTGGTGGCCGTCTTTAAATCAATCTGGAGGGTGTAGGTTTTGCCTGACGTGTGCCGGTCACGCGAACCCACGGCCATTTCACTGACGGCATTGGTCAGATACAGATTGAGAAGCTGATTGGGGAGGTCCACTTCCAACCGGCCGGTGTGAGCCTGGATAATCTGGGATTTGTTGGTGTCGGTGTCGAATTGAATAATCAGGATGTCCGTCAGATCGCCGTCCCGGTTTTTGCCGACGGTGCAGACATAACCGGGAAAATCGTGAATGACGGTGTTTTCCGGCAGTTGCACCGAGGCCATTTCGTACCGGGCGCGATAAATGAGGTTTTTGTAGGCGACGCGGGATTGGGGCCCCAGCTCCAGATTGATCCAGGCGCTGAGCCCGCAGCAAACCAGGCTGATGAACAGGATGGGGGGCACCAGGGAAACGAGGCTGACGCCACTGGCCCGCGCGGCGGTGAGTTCCTGGTCGGCGCTGAAGCGGCCAAACACCAGCAGGGTGGCGGTGAGGAGCCCCATCGGCAGGGCATAGACCCAGAGAAAGGGGATGATCAAACCAACCGCCTCGAGCACGAGGCTGAAGCGCGCGCCGCCGGTGACGAGCAGGGAGAGCACTTCCTTGAGGAGGTTGCCCACCAGCAGCACAAACGTGAAAACCACGACCGTCAGCGACAGCGAGGCGAGCACCTGCCAGGCGAGGTATTTATGAAGTGTTTTCAAACCATTTTTGCAGGCCAAACAAACCCGCATTACCGACAGCCTTACGGCAAATTAAGCCGGAGCCATGTCTGAAGGGCTGAATTGTCTTGAGTCGGCACCCGAACAGATTTCGATATCATCGGGCTGGCTGCAAAATTGCTTGAATATTTTCTGTGATTCTTTGCCGGAAATTCCGGTGATGTCTCGATGGCACTTGTCATTTGTTTCGCTCGGCGATTCGACAATTGAGGAGGTGTTTGGTAGTATTGCATCCTGGAATACCCAAAAGATTGGCGGCTCACCTGCTGTGGGAAAGAATACCCTGAGGTGCTCACAGAGGGACCGCTCAGAGGTGGCGCAAGGCTTTTCCACAACCGAAATGCCACCTTCGGCTGATGGTCGAAACGCGAGGCCTTGAAACCTTCCCAAACGGGAATCCCAGTGATGTCTTGGAAAATATCGAACGTATTCCATATATCGTTTGAAGCGTTTCTTACAATTTCTTCCACTTGCTCCATTGTGAGATTATCCAGTTCTTTTTGAACTGTGCCGTCCAACTCATAAATATAAGACCACTCACCGTCAGGCTCCCTTGTAAATTCAAAATATTGATTTCCATGGCATGCAGTAACCCTGATTTCCCCAGCAAGCCCGGGAAACGCATCGGTTTCATAAAATCCATGCACAAGAAAAGCATTATGGAGTTTTGAGGCGTCCCTAATCGCGCCAGCGGAAATTGAAATGCCCTCTCCAAAATGCCAACCTGAAACAATATCAGCAAAATTCAGAATCTTTTCGTCAGTGTTGTTTGCGCTTAACGAATTAAAAATCTCCATCAGCAATGCTGATTTAACAGAATCCATGTTCATATTTATTTTAACTGCATGGCCTGTGCGACTTCCTCCACCGAGGGGACTTTTGTCCGGCTCTTTTCGTCTAATTCTTTAATGAGTCCGGACAAAGCATTCCCTAAAGCCTTTGCGGAAGTGAACGAGAGATTAACCGTGCAAATTTGTTTGTTATTTTGAGCCAAAGTGACGCATACATCGGCTCCAGAAACTTCCACACCAAATCCGCTGGCATAATACGATGGGGCCACCTGCTGCATCATCAGCGAAGCGAACGGATTATTGCCAGCCATCTGAGGAATCAGAACCGGCTTCGAAACCGGATTGCCAGCGGGTTTTGGTGTTTCCATAAATTTAATATGCCCCTTCCCATATTAAACTCAAGGCCAATGTGTCAAACGGCATCCCCGTCGTGGTCTTTGGCTTTTGGAAGACCGCCAATTGGCGGACCAAAAAGCCCTGACGGCGATTGGTGGATAAAGGCGAGCCGGGGGAGGCTGTCTGGTGCAACCCCGCCCCGTTGCCCCGCCAAAACACCTCACATTGACTGAAAGTGAAATGGTGGCAGGACCCGGAATTGAACCGGGGACACAAGGATTTTCAGTCCTCTGCTCTACCAACTGAGCTATCCTGCCAACCAAGTTTCCCTCCCGCCCGAATCCGGCTTCACCAGCCAACAGCCGATGAATCCACGGGCAAGTGGGAAAAGGATTCTATCCCTCGGGCGGGAAAAGGCAATCAGATTTAATCAGGCAAAAAACGTCAGGGGCCGGAGGGTCAGGGAAAGCAACCACTTCCAAAGGTCGGATTAGGTCGGATTGGGTTGGATTGACTTCGGCATTAACCAGACACCGGGTCAGGGGACCCGGCCTGCGATGGGGAAAACCAACAGCCAAAGGCCGATGACGCACGCCAAGAAAGGGCAAAAGGCGGTTCCGGGATTTTAGCTGGCTTCCACACGCTGCGGCTCACCGAGCCGCGCTCCGGTTCCGGGCGCGGGCCGGGGTTCCAAGGCGTAAGCGGAAGGAGCAAAGGGACTGGTTGGGGGCCAAGACGCATCATGGGCGGCGCGGCAGCTACCGGCCCGCCGGGGTGACGACCGCCC
The DNA here is from genome assembly GCA_964618545.1 of uncultured Bifidobacteriaceae bacterium. Taxonomy (GTDB): domain Bacteria; phylum Verrucomicrobiota; class Verrucomicrobiia; order Limisphaerales; family UBA11358; genus UBA11358. Next base: position 6,409 of record CAZUBG010000024.1, read on the forward strand.
TCAGGGAACCGCCAGACGGTAATATTGCTGCGCGCCGTTATTCCAGTTGGTGAAACTGAAGTTGGTCCGGGTGCTGGCAACCTTTCCCAAAGTCGCCCAAGCGCCCAAAAGGTTGGTGGCACACTGGACGTTGTACGTCACGTTGGTCAGGCCGGCCCAGGCCAGGGTTTGCCCGGCGGGGGAGACGGTCACCGTCAGGGCGGGCCGGGGCACGTTGAAGAGCGTCCACTCCAGCCGCACGACCGAATACTCCGGCAGGGTGACCGGATTATTCGTCCACTGCGATTGAATTTGGATGGCGCTGTTGGGCGGGGGCGCGTTGGTGGCGGTGGGATCGCTGCCGGCGACAAAGGTTTCCAGGAATTGATTGGTGAGCACGACGCCGTCCTGCGCCAGTTGCACGGGGGTGTTGGTGGCGCTCTTGTTGGTGAGCACGACGTACCGTTTGCCGTTGCCGCCCTGATACGCCTGCGCGTAAATCGCGGGCATGGTCTGGCTGCCGTCGGCCGTGATGGGCACGACGGGTCCGCCGGTTCCGACGGTGGTGGCATAGACGCCGGTGGACCGGGTCAACGCCCAATCGGCCACGGCCTCGCCACAGACCTGGGCGCTGAGAAAGAAGCCGAACGGCAGTCCGGCGGTGTTGGTGGTCCGGCCCTGATCCACGGCCTGCACCACCGCCTGATTAAAGGAGTTGGTCTGGTTGATGCCGTTGGCGTTGAGCAATTGGTACGGGCCGACAAAGCACATCTGGGTGAGGGTGGACTGGCGCAGGGCATATTCGGCGGAATAAATGCCGCCATAAAGCGTGGTGGAGGGCGGATTCTGGCCGCCCAGGCCGTCCCCGCGGGCGGGGGCGTATTCCGTGATGAGGAAGGTCACATTGCTGTTGTTCATGGGAATCAGGTAATTCTGCATGCGGGCGGTGGTGTTGCCGGCCAATTGCCAGTTGTCCAGCGCCATCATGCCGGGAAAGGAGCCGTCGGCGGCGGACAGGGAGGGATAGTGGTGATAAACCACGGCATCCCAGTATTTGTTGGTGTAAGTGGACAAACCCACATCCCAGGCGTCCGGCTCAGGATAGCCGGCATCCTCGAAAAAAATCGCGACCACGGCGTTGGAATCCGCCGACTTGATGGCGTCGCGATAGGGCTTCATCCGAGTGACGTAATCCGTGCAACTCTGGAAGAAATCACCGGCATTGTCGCCGGTCATGACATAGGGCTCGTTGCACAATTCCCAGGCGGCCACGGGGATGTGATTGGTGAGGGCATAGGCGGCCAAGGCGGCGGCGGAATTCGTCGTGTCGGTATAACCGTTGAGGCAAACCACGATTTTGGCACCGCCCACGTTTTGGCACATCGCCGCGAAATCACTGATTTTTGCCCCGCCTTTGCCCGGCAGGAGAGTCACGGTGTCGTTCAACAGGGTCTGTTCGCCCGAAGGAAACTCGGAAATGACCCCCGTCATGGTGGTTCCGTTCGTCCATTGGAACGCGTCGTCCATGGCGCCGGCCGGGTAGCGCAACCAGCCCGGCGAGAGGCTGGCGGTGATTTGCTGGAAATTGGTGTCACCGTACTCGACGGCGCTGGCCAGCAATTCGGTGCAGAAGCCGGCGAAGCCCGGATTCAGGGGCGTGGGACTGTTGGTGGTGAAGGAAACGGGGACGACGGACTGCGCCGGGGCTTCCGAGGGGTGAAAAAATCCCAGGGGCAGCAATCCCAGCGCGGTCAGGACAAACCAAGGGCGAAACATGTTAAATAGGTCGGCCATTTTGACGCCAGATTCAATGGATTTGTCAAATAACCCGGCGGTTGATCTGGCAGGGCGTTCGCCAGCCATGGGCCGGGGCGCCGCTTGCGGCGGCGGTTTTTTATTTCAGGCTGCCGGGTAAGCGGCTATGTTCAAGTCATGTCAGCTTGGAAATCCGGTTTGCCCGGCCGCGCGGCGGCTTGCGCATGGTTGGCGGGACTTCTGTGCCTGTTGTCAGTCCGGGGGCAGGGGCAATGCCTGTTGCCGTACTACTGGCCGATGAATGAGGGCGACAACACGGTGTTCACCAACAGCACCCTGGGCAGTGTGGGCGGCGGCCTGAGTTTCAGTGCGGACGCCGACGGCTTCATCATGTCGCAAACCATCAATGGCGACGTGTCGGGCATGACGCTGACTTACGCCAACAATGAGCTGCTGGTGAGCGAGATTTTCGACAGCGGGACGGGCGATGTGATTTTTAACAATCCCCTGATGCTGCTGAATGAGACCCTGTTGGAAAAATATGGCTCCATGTCCAGTTCCAGCACCGGCACGGTTTCCGCAGGGGGCGCCTCCGGTTCGGCGAGCGTGACACTGCTGGTGACCACCGCCAAGGCGGGGACGGTCACGGTGCCGGCGGGGAGCTACACGAATTGTATTTCGCTGACGCTGGCCCTGACGGTGACGGCGAATGGCACCACACAAAAGTCACCGCTGAACGCGTTCATCCTGGCTCCGGGCGCAGGGGTGATCGAGCAGGCGCTGTACAGTTCCACCGGAACCACCGCCGCCCAGGAGGGCTGGAGTTATTTGACGAGCGGCACGGTGGGGGGCGCGCCGGTGGCGAGTCTGGCCCCGCTGAGCGGGCTGACGATGCCGGTTTTCACCCTGGAACCAAAATCCACCACGGCCACCAACAACGGCAGCGCCATTCTGCGGGCGACCGCCTCCGGCGGGGAGTTGCAGTATCAATGGCAATTCAACGGGTCGAACCTGACCGATGGCGGCGGCATCAGTGGTTCGACATCGAGCAATCTGGTGATCAACCCGGTGCTGTTTGCGAACGCGGGCGTGTATTCGGTGACCATCACCAATCTGGTGTGCGGCGTGGTCAGCACAGACGCCGTGCTGACGGTGGTGCCGGACACCACTCCCCCGGTGGTCAGCATCACGAACATGCCGGCCGGCCTGACGGTGAGCAACGCGGCGTTTACGATCATGGGCGCGGCCAGCGATAACATCGCGGTGTCCAATGTGCTGTATTCGGTCAATGGCACGGGTTGGACGGAGGCGTCCAGCAGCACGACGAATTGGAGCCGTTGGACGGCGGCGGCGACCCTGGCGCCGGGCACGAATACGATTCTGGCGCAGGCGGTGGATACGAGCGGCAATCTTTCGAAGGTGGCAACCAACACGGTGGATTACATTGTCAGCGCGGTGCTGACGGTGCAGACGAACCAGCCCGGCTGGGGCGTCATCAGCCAAAACCACAACGGGGCGCTGCTGGCGATTGGCACGACGTACACGTTGACAGCAACCGCCGCCTCGGGATTCGCCTTTTCCGACTGGAGCTCGGCGGGCATCACGGTAACGAACGGGAAGACGCTGGTTTTCACGATGGTCACGAATCTGGCGCTGACGGCGAATTTTGCGGACATCACCAAGCCGACGCTGGGCATCACGAACATGCCGGCGGGCCTGGCGGTGAGCAACGCAGGGTTCACGGTGGCCGGCACGGCCCGGGACAATGTGGCGGTGAGCAACGTGCTGTATGCGGTCAACGGCACGAATTGGACGAGCGCGGTGAGCGCCAACCATTGGAGCAACTGGACGGGCCAGGTGACGCTGAACGCCGGCACGAACGCGGTGACGGCCTATGCGGTGGACACGAGCGGCAACGTTTCATTGATCGTGACCAACCCGGTGAGGTATGTGGTCAGCGCGGAACTGACGGTACAGACCAATCAGCCCGGCCGGGGGGTGATCAGCCAGAACGGAAACGGCTCCCTGCTGGCGCTGGGCACGACTTATCAGGTGACGGCGACCGCTGGGGCGGGCTTCGCTTTTTCCAACTGGACCTCGGCGGGCCTCACACTGACGAACGGGAGGACGCTCACCTTCATCATGGTCACGAATCTGGTGCTGACGGCGAATTTTGCGGACATCACCAAACCGACGCTGAGCATCACGAACATGCCGGCGAGCCTGGCGGTGAGCAATGCGGGATTCACGGTGGCCGGCACGGCCCGGGACAACGTGGCGGTGAGCAATGTGCTGTATGCGGTCAATGGCACGAATTGGACGAGCGCGGTGAGCGCGAACCATTGGAGCAACTGGACGGGCCAGGTGACGCTGAGCGCCGGCACGAACACGGTGACGGCCTATGCGGTGGATACGAGCGGCAATTTTTCACTGGTCGCGAGCAATAAGGCAACGTATGTGGTCAGTGCCATGCTGACGGTGCAGCTTACCGGGAGCGGAACGGTCAGCCCCAATGACAATGGGGCGCTGCTGCAAGTGGGGAAGAATTACTCCCTGACGGCCAGCCCCACGACGGGCTGTGTCTTTTCCAACTGGACCGGGGCGGGCATCTCGCCGACCAATGGCCGGACGCTGACCTTCATGATGACCTCCAACCTGATATTTGACGCGACCTTTGGGGATGTAACCCCGCCGACGGTGAAGATCACCAGCCCGACGGCCAACGAACAGGTGACGACGAACAGTTTCGTGATTCGCGGGACGGCGAGTGACAACGTGGCGGTGAGCAATGTGTGGTATCAGTTCAACGGCGGCGGCTGGTTGAACCCCACGGGGACCAGCAATTGGACGGCGGCGGTGACGCTGAATCCGGGCACCAACACGGTGATGGCCCATGCGGTGGATACAAGCGGAAATGTGTCGGCAACCAACACGGTCAATTTTGTATATGTGTCAAAATCGGCTTTAACCGTGGAAATCACCGGCCAAGGCACGGTCAGCCAGAATTACAACGGGCAATCGCTGGCCATCGGGGAGAATTATTCCATGACGGCCAAGGCGGCCACCGGCTTTGCGTTTACCAACTGGTCCAGTTTGCAGGTTGATCTGGTTGAAACGTATTTAACAAACCACCCGACGCTGATTTTCCCCATGTCTTCGGGGCTGATCCTGGAGGCGAACTTTGCGGACATCGCCCCGCCGACGGTGGTGATCACGGCCCCGACCGCCAATTTGGAGGTCAGTAATTCGACCTATACGGTGACCGGCACGGCGAAGGACAATGTGGCGGTGAGCAGTGTGTATTTTTCCGTGAACGGTTCGGCGTGGGCGGCGGCATCGTCCACCAACAACTGGACGAACTGGACGGCGGCGGTGACGCTGACGCCGGGCACGAACCTGTTGGCGGCGTATGCGGTGGACAGCAGCGGAAATGTGTCGGCGCTGGCCAGCAACCGGCTGGATGATTGGTTTGTGCCCGGGGGCGCCTGGAATGTGGTGCGCTTGGCCACGCCCGCGCTGATCACCTGGGATGCCACCAACGGCCTGCTGGGCGGGGATGATTATTCGGCCACCAATGGCACGTTGATGTTAAATTCGGACGGCACGCTGAGCGGCGAATTGGGGGCGCCGTTTACGGGTGGTTATGTGATGGAAGGCAGCGGCCAGGTGGCGGCCGAAATCGTGACGGCGACCAGCACGAATGATTTCGACCTGTTCATCAATGCCAGCCAGGACACGATGACTTTGGCGGACACGGACACGAATGGCAACCAGCAGGAGCTGCTGATTTTTGAGCGCGCGCCGGCGGCCAGCACGTTCTCCGCCCTGGCGGGCACATGGAACGGGTTGCTGTGCTGGACGCCCGCCCTGACCACTTGGAACGCCACCAACGGACTGGCGGGGGGCAGTCCGTTTATGGCCACCAACGAAACGCTGACCCTGAATGGGAATGGCACGTTTAGCACCACGTTTGCGGGTCAAACCACGACGGGTTCTTACACCCTGGGGAGCAATGGTTTGATCAACCTCATCGTCAGCCCGAACGGCCGGACCAACCGCAGCACTTGGTGGGTCAATGCCGGCCAGGACACGCTGACCGGCATCTCCAGCACGCTGAACGCCACCAACAACCAGCAGTTGTTGCAACTGTTTGAACGCGCGCCATCCTCGGTGACCAAGGCGAATCTGGCCGGCGTGTGGAATGTGACGACCTTCACCACGCCGTATTATCTGGCGCTGGAGATGGACAGCCAATTGCTGGGCGGCACCAGTTTCGGGGTCAACCGAGGCACAATGACGCTGGACGCCAGCGGGAATATCAACGGCACTGGGAATGGGACGTTCTCGGGAACCTACGCCCTCGGCAACAACGGGGTGGTCACCGCCAGCCTCATTTCGGACGGGGCGACGAACAAATACACCCTGTATCTCAATGCGGGCAAGGATACGATGACGACGACAGATGCCAAGCTCAGTGCCAGCGATAATGCGCAGGAAATCATCGTCTTCCAGCGCGCGCCTTGAGAAGTGCCCAAACGGGACGAGCAACGCCGGCGGAAAATTCAAGGAAACGAGTGGGGCGCGCCTGTAGATGGCGGGTGGCCCTGATGGTGGTGGGATGTGGTAATGTCCGGGTGCTTCCCCCCCAGCCCCGTCAGGGGTGATATATTTGCAGCCACCAACCCCAAAATAATAGTTTCAAGCTCCGATAGGAGCGGCATCTTCGGCTCATGGCCAATGCCTGTAAGCAAATGTTTAAAACCACCGGCGAGTGATCCCCCGACTATGCCGCCCCTGCGGGGCTTTTGGTTTTTGTGGGGTGCAGTGCCACAAATAGGTCGCGCCCACGGCGCTGCACTGTCTCGGTCGGCGGTCTCGCCACCACGGTTCAAAACTCACGGACCAACAGGCGTCACCCATGGTTGACAATCTAAAAATCAGTTCTCTACAACGGGGCAACCTGCCGCCATCGGGTCGGCGGCCCGGGGTAAAACTTGCCGGTTTTCTTCCGATCTCCTTGGCTATCAGACACTTGCCCGCGAAAAAAAATTTTAAATGTTTTGATGGTTACCCTGCGGAAGTCCCACCCACTCCGCTACACTGTGGGGTATGAAGATGATCCTATCGTTGTCGGCGGCCGGTGCGGCCCGTGCGGGGGGGGAGCGAACGGAGGGAATGTCCTGCGTTCCTCCGCGCTCTCCAGCGGTCCAGAACGGAAAGGACGCATAAAACACACAAAAGAACGATTAATTTTCTTAAAAATCCGGCCGGAGCAGGCCGATTGGTTCCGCCAGTGGCGGGTGGGCGGGCGGGCCGGGGTGGCCGGATGCTTGCCCGCATTCATGGCCAAACCTGGATCAACCAGGGTTGACCATCATAAAATGAAGGATTTCTCAGGTTTACAGGGAAACCAACATATCCATTGCGGGGTTCAGGGGGCGTAACCTATTTTATCCATTGTGTTCCAATGACAAAACCACTGAGTGACAACTGTTTGATGAAATCTTGCCCATTCTCCCGCTGGCTGGTTATCGCGGCCGTCGCGGCCTTAGCTCCCTTCGCCATGGCCGGGCCGGCGATTTTAGATGCCGTCACTTTTGGCGATGCGTCCTCCGAGGCCAATCATGCGGTGGTGGGCGACCACAGCAGCATCATGACCGGCGGTCTGGGCGCCACGGCCCGGAAACTATTGGCGCTGGAAGGAACCAACTGGCAGGGCGGCCGCGTGGCCTTCACGCTGAAGGCGGACCCGGACCGGCAGAATTATGCCACCGTGCGGTTGTGGGGTTCGGACCGGACGGACAACGAGCTGACGTTGTTTTGTGAGGGCAAACAGATTGGCTACCGGCACCTGGGGGACATTGACCTGCTGGATTTCGGCGGCGGGGAGGCGGCGTTTCCGGGGCGCTTTTTTTACACGACCACGCCGCTGCCGTTGGCGATGACCCGGGGCCGGACGAATCTTGATTTTGAAATCCGCAGCTCGGGTCCGACGTGGGGTTATGCGGACAGCTTCGCGCAGTATCAAAAGCCGATGACGGAGCCGTCCCGTGGCATTTATGCGATTTATTCCCACACGAATGGTTTCTTTGCGCCGCCGGCCGGGGACCCGCAGGGGTTGGCGCCGGCCAATCCGCCGGTGCGCGAGCAGCCGGGGCCGGAGGTGCTCGACAATCTCAAGTCCCGGGTGAATGGCGAGGTGAACCACCTGCTCAGCGCACGGTCGTTGAACCAAATGGAGGTGGAGTTTCTGGCGCGGGCGTGGTCGGTGACATGGACGGCGGCCCATCACAATGACCAGGCGGTGGCGCAGGTGCTGAAAGGGCTGGACGGCACGTTCGAGAAGTATTGCGAAAACCCGCGGCTGGCCGAGTCCGACCCGGCCACGCCGAATGCGAGTTGGTTTGGTTTGGGGCCCTCCGGCGACGCCCTGCGGTTGCTCGCGGAACCGCTCAAACCGTTTTTCGACGGGGAAATCGCCGAGGGCACGAACCAGATCACGCGCCGCGCCGCGTACACGGAAATGCTCGTGGCGTGCCGGGACTGGCACCGGCAAAACCGGCGGTTATACAGTAACCAGACGATGATCAATGACCTTTACGGCATTTACCTGGCGAATCGCGGCATCGGGGTGCTGACGCCGGAGCGGGCGCTGTCCGAGCCGGCGGCGCGGCGTTACCTGTATGAATCGCTGGCGCTCGAACCGTGGCGGGACAGCGATCCGGGGGCGGACAGTCATCGCTGGGGGGTGGGCACGAATTACTGGGAGCTGACGGCCAAGGGGCTGACCAAGGAACTCGGCTACGTCGGCTACTACGGGGAGGTGTTGGACTGGGTCACCTCGATTTACGAAGCCACGCGCCCCGCCCCCGGACAACCGGGGGATGGGCGGATCAAGGCACAGTTGGAAAAGATCGCCCACGCACGGGGGGTGTTCCGGTATCCGGGCACGGACGCCGACGGCGATCGCGCCATGCGGATTGAAACGATCGTCGGCTGGCGTGATGAAGGGCATTATCCGGGCAACGTGGCCTACGGGGAACGCCCGACGTGGGACGCCTCGTCGTTGTACGCGGTCTCGGCGACGCTGGATCCGGAGGCCATCGGGTACGCGCAGCAGATGTTTGCCGACGGCCAGTATTTCATCTCCCTGGAACGGCAGATGCAGCAGGCGAACAACCTGCGGGTGACAGCGGGGTTGCTGGAGGCGCCGGATGAATATGACCTGATCAAGGCCCAGCCGCCGAGCGCCGCGCGGCTGCCGATGACGCCGGGCCGGCCGGATTTTGTATTCACGGACGAGGAGGACGGCGTGGTGGCAATCAAAAATGGCGATGAGATGTTATACGCTTCGCTGTACTGGCGGGCGCGCCAGGCGGTGAATTTTCTGGCGCGCATCCACGACACCACCCCGCAGATGGACCGGATCGCCGTGGTGCAGGAGGACGTGGATTTTCAACCGAGTGGCATGACCTACACCCGGCCGGATTGGATCAATTTCGGGTTTGGCAACGGCGGGCCAAAGTATCCGGTGGCCATGCACTCGGCGAATGCGGGGGAGATTTTGCCGATTGCGAAAATGCCGGGGGGCGTCAAATTCAAACCCGGCGATGAAAGTGTTTATGCCGGCAAGGGGGATTTTTACACGCTGCGCTACGGGAATTATCTGATCGGCATGAACCTGACGACGGACCGGACGTTTGAATTGAAAACGCCCGCCGGCGGCCGGGAAGCGAAAGAACTGGTTTCCGGCAAGACGGTGACCCTAAACGTCCCCCTCAAGGTCGGTCCCCGTTCGACGGTGGTGTTGTGGCGGCCGGCGGGAACGGAACCGTGAAGCATGGCCCGCCTCCGCTGAACAACCCTTGAAAAAGCCCGTCATCCAACACGAATTCATCTGCATAGATGAAGGCCGGGCGAACCTCCTGCACATTGACGAGCGCGATGAGTCAAAGAACTGGATCACGCCCATCGGCCAACCGCAGTCGCGCGACATGCAGTTGGTGGGCGGCCGCCGGATTTTGATCGGTCATCATCATGGATACACGGAGTTTGACCTTGCGAGCGGGCGGGCGCTGAAAGTGTTTGCGCCACTGGCAGGGGTCACGGCGGCGCGCCGTCAGGCCAATGGCCACACGCTGCTGGCGGGGGTCAACCTGGCCGGCATGACGGGGGTGGTGGTGCTGGAACTGGACGCGAATGACCGGGAGATTCACCGGGCCATTTTCCCGGGCGATTATGTGCGGCTGATCCGTCAAACCGCCCAGGGAACCTACCTGATGTCCTGCAACGACCGGATCCGTGAAGGCTCGCGCGAGGGGCGGTATCTGCGCGAATTCCCGGCAAGCGGATTTTACCACGCTTGGAAGGCGCTGCGCCTGCCCGGTGGAAATTTGCTGGTGTCCGCCGGTTATGGGGCGTTCCTGGTGGAATTGGATCCGGCCGGCCGGGTCGTCCGGCAGTTTGGCGGCAAAGACTGCGTGCCGGAGGCGGTGCGGCCGTTTTTTTACGCCATGTTTCATTTGCTGCCCAACGGCCATGTCGTGGTGGCCAACTGGCAGGGGCACGGGGAGGGGTTGGGCGCCTCCGGGGTCCAGTTGTTGGAGTTTGATGACGGCGGCGAAATCGTCTGGTCCTGGAGCCGGTCCGAATTGATTTCGTCACTCCAGGGCGTCCTGGTGCTGGATGGGTTGGAGTTAACGAAGCTGCACGATGAGCGCGAGGGGTTGATGTTGCCGGCGGGTTGAGCCACCCTGCGGGCGGAACCCGGGTCGCCCGCTCAAGCCGCAAGTTTTATCGAGGTTTACTGGGAAAGCAAGAGATGAACTGCGTTCGGCTGAAGCGGGTCTAGACTGGAGCATCCAATGATGAATCAATCAGGTTCGGGCTGGAAAAAATCGCGCCGGAACGCCGCCGTTTGGGCGGCCGAACGGGCATTGCCCGTCTTGCTGGCGGGCCTGTCATGGATGCCGGTGCCGGGACGGGCGGAACCCGCGCCGGTGCGGTTGGAGGTGGGCGGGGACGCCTTTCAGCATTGGAGCGGACTGGCCCAAGCGGCCCGCGGGGTGGCCACGCTGTCAGCGGCGGGCGAGGCGGAGTTCCGGGTTCCGGACGGTGCGCGGGGGCAGTACAAGCACGGTTTCCGGGTGTACACTGACAGTGCCGAGGAATGGCAGGATTTTTATGGCGTGCGGTTTGAAATGGAATTGCCCGACGCCCGGGCGGTGGATTTGACCGTGTCCATTCAACGGGCGCCGCGCGGGCCGGTGGTGGAGGCGCCGGTCACCAGCGCCCTGAGCTTGTGTGGCAAGGGTTGGCATACCGTGACGCTGCCGTGGCCGGCCTTTGATTTTAACCAGGCCGGCCCTGCGTTCCTCAAATCCGTCAAGGAATTCAAACTGGCGGTGCATCCTCCGGACGGCTCGGCGCTGGGGAAGGTCCGGCTGCGCCGGGTCGCGGTGGTGAAGGCTCCGGGAGTGTCGTTGGAATGTGACGTGCGGGGACGGGCCGGGGAGGCCGGGCAAACGGTCGAGTACCAGGTTCAGGCGGGCAATGGCACGGAGGTTCCCCAGGCCGTGGCGCTGTCGTTTGTGCATTACGGCTGGGAGGAGATGACGGCCACGGTGGAACCCAAATCGTTCATCCTCGCCCCGGGCGAGAGCCGGGCGGCGACGGTGCGGGTGCAAATTTCCAACCGCATCCCTCCGGGCGGTCATGAAGAGCAGGTGCTGCAGGCCATTGCCAACGGGGACGCGGCCACCGCCGGCACCCTGACATTCATCACGGCGGGCGCGGTGCCGCATCCATTCATCCTGCACACGGCGGCGGGCTGGCAGGAGGTGCGGGACAAAGTGGCGAAATATGCCTGGGCCAAAGAACAGTTGGCGGACCTCGTCCGGAAGGCCGACGCCTGGCAGGTGCCGGACCTTGCCAAACCTCCGGGCAACGATCCGGATGACACCTACGGTCCGTTTCTGTTTCGCACGCAGGTGGAGAATGATCTGCTGGCCGCCGCATATGCCTGGCAAATCGCCGGTCACAAGGAGCACGCGGAAAAGGCGGCGTTGTTTTTGCGGCGGCTGTCGGATCCGGTGGCAGGCTATCCGGTCACGTTGCGGGCGTGCAACCAGAGCCTAGTGCAGGAAGGGCATTTTTTCCAGCATGTCGCGATGGCTTACGATATGATTCAGGATGCGAACGTGCTGTCGGCACAGGACCGCCGGCAGATTGAAGGCACGTTCCGGATGTTCCAGGAAACCATTGCGCGGGCAAGCGATTACGGTTCGATCAACAACTGGAATCTGTCGGAGGATTGCGGCGCGTTTTACTGCTCGCTGGCGATGGAGGATTTGGCGGCGGCCGACCGCTGGTTCTCCGGTCCCTCGGGAATTCGCGACCAACTGGCCAAGGGGACGATGGACGACGGCTGGTGGTACGAATGCTCGATCAGTTACAACCTGTGGTGTGCGAGTGAATTCACCCAGGCGGGGCTGGCGTATGCGCCGTTCGGGGTGGACTTTCTGGACATGAAGGTGCCGGCCAGCTATTCGCCCAAGGTGATGCTGGCCACGGAACTGAGCGGGGGAGTCACGGTCGGCGGCGCCGATCCCGAGGAACGACGCAAGCCCTTTGGCATGAACGCGGACATTTTTGGCCCGACGCGCCGGCCGTACCGGGAAATCCGCGATTTGTGGAACGGGCTGCTGCCGTTTCTGGACTGGCGCGGGGTGATGTTCGGGGTGAATGACTCCACGGAAAACAAGGTGACCGGCAACCGCACCGAGGTCGGCGGCCAGCCCTTCGAGATCGCCTATTATGCCTTTCACGACCCGGCCTACGCGGCGGTCATCAAACTGGGCGGCGGCCAGCGCGACCTGCTCTATGCCGTGCCGGTGCTGCCCGATAAAACCCCGGAGCAGTTCCGGGAGGACGCCTATGCCGACAATGTCGGTTTGGTGATGCTCCGCTCGCAAACCCCGGACCGGCCGGTGCGCGGGCAAATCCAGGCCGCGCTGCATTACGGAACCCACGGCTGGGCGCACGGGCATTATGACCGCACGGATTTGCTTTCGCTGATGCGTTACGGACGCAGCTTCTGGAACCCGGAGTCCGTGTTCTGGGTGTATGAGCCGTTCATGTACAAGTTTTACTGTCAGACCTCCCTGAACCACAACCTGGTGGTGGTGGATGAAAAGATGCAGGAGGCCACCGCGGGCGAGCGGCTGCTGTACCACCCGGGCAAAATGATGCAGGCCACGGTGGTGCAGGACGAGGCGCGCTGGTCGAATCCGCCCTACGGCGGCATGGTCTATGATTATGTGCCGGTCAAGACCTTCGCGGAAAAATGCTGGCGCGAAGGCCGCAGCGTGCCGATTCCCACGAATCCGCCGGCTTACGGCACCCTCACCGGTTACACGGAGAAAATCCTGCAACGGCGGGCGCTGATTGTGCTGGACGATTACATTCTGCTGGCGGATTACGTGAAGGGCACCAATGCACATGTGTTTGAAAGCTTGTTGCAAATCAAGGGTTTTCAAGGTCTGGATGCGCCGCAAAAACAATTCCTCCGCCATGACGCGCAATGGAATCCCGACCCGGTGGGCAGCGGCCAGTTTGTCACCGATTGCAATTGGTATTCCGTGACCGCCCCCGCCGTCGGTCATTCCGCCATGAGTTATGGCGCCAACGCGGACAACGCCGGGAGCCGCTCCCCCGGCAACGAGGATGGCAGTCTCAAACTGGACGTCCACACCCTCTGGCCCCCGGCCCAGGAAATCATGGTGGCCACCGCCCCGGAAATGAGTGACGTTTCCAAGCGCCTGTTTTACACCGTGCGCGGGGACGGTCAGACCCTGGCCGAAGGAAAATTCGGCGCGTGGATTCTGGGCCGCGGCGAGGTGGATGTTTCGGTGGCGGGAATGAAGCAGTTGGAACTGGAAACCAAAACCGAGCTGGCCCGGCAGCCCACTTTGTTCTGGGTGAACGCGCGCATTATCACACAGGATGGCAAAGAAATCCCCCTCGCCGGGCTGGCTGCCAAATATGAAAATGTTGAACAACCAAAAACACCCGGAAAGGATTACTTCGGCGGCCCCATCAAAATCGCCGGTGACGAATACACCTCGGGCACGCCCGCCGAACCCAGGGATGAAAAGTTGCCGGGGTTGGTAAAGGTTGATTTGACGGGGTTGCAGGCGGTTCGATTCAAAGCCGTGATCGGCGGTGATTATCCCCTCGGCAACGAAGCCCAGCGCCGCAAAGTGTATGCCATCCGCGCCGCCCAAGGCAGTGAGGCCCGATTCCTGACGGTGATCGAACCCTACGAGGACCGGCCGGTGGTGAAATCCGCCGTGGCCACCAGTGCGGACAGTGTCCGCGTGGAGTTGCTGGATGGCCGGATTCAGGAAATCACCCTGCGCAATTTCACCGGTTCCGGCCAGGACATGCAGGCTGAAGTCGTGGAAAGCAAAGACGGTCAGATCTTAAGGAGGGAAAGCACGCAGGATTCGGAGGCCGGACAGCCCGGAGCCCGGGGAAAGAACGGAGACTAAGATGCGTACCCTGGTCATGTGCGATGATCTTTGGCATCCCGGCGAAATGATCCGGCATGGTTTCGCGTCCTTGGGGGATTGCGGCTTTGACTTCGAGTTTCTCGAAGACGGGGCGGACTGGTCCGCCGCGCACATGGCCGAATTTCCCCTGGTGGTGCTCGCAAAATCAAACGTCATTTCCGCCACGAATAAAAACCCCTGGCTGACGGTGGAGGCACAGCACGAATTTCAACATTATCTGCACGCCGGTCATGGCCTGGTGGTGCTGCATTCGGGCACGGCGGGCTATAAAGAACGGCCGGTGATGCGCGTCTTGACCGGCGGCATGTTTTTGCACCACCCGGACCAGTGCCCAGTGTCCATGATTCCAAAGACGGATTGCCCGGTGACATCCGGGGCGGTTTCGTTCACCGTCCAGGACGAGCACTATTTCATGGCCTTGGACGATCCGCAGGCGGAGGTCTTTCTACAAAGCCGCTCCACGCACGGAATCCAGCCCGCCGGCTGGGCCCGCTCCGAGGGTCGCGGGCGTGTTTGCGTTCTCACTCCGGGACACCATGCGGAAGTGTGGCGGCATCCGATGTTTCAAATCCTGCTGCGGAATGCGCTCCATTGGGCGGCGGGAAACAATTCAACGAAGCGATGATTCACAACCCCATCATTCCCGGTTTTCATCCTGACCCCAGCATCTGCCGGGCGGGGGATGATTTTTATATCGCCAATTCCACCTTCGAATGGTTTCCGGGGGTCCCCATCCACCATTCGCGTGATTTGGCAAACTGGCGGTTGCTGGGTCATGCGCTCACCCGGACTTCCCTATTGGATCTCCGGGGCGTGGCGGATTCCGGGGGTGTGTGGGCACCCTCCTTGAGCTTTTCCGAAGGTCAATTCTGGCTCATTTACACCAACGTGCGCACCTGTGGCATGGGCCGGCCGTTCAAGGATGTAAAGATTTTCCTCATCACCGCCCCGGACATTCTCGGTCCGTGGAGCGAACCAGTGGAATTGAACTCCATTGGGTTCGATCCCTCGCTGTTTCACGATGAGGACGGGCGCAAATGGCTCGTGAACATGATGTGGGATTTTCGGAAAGGCCGGTCACGCTTCGCCGGGATCGTGCTTCAAGAATATGATCCGCAGCGGCGCAAGCTGATCGGTTCCATGACAAAAATCCTGGAGAAGCCCAACGTGCTTTGCGAGGGGCCGAATCTCTACCAACACAACGGATGGTACCATCTCATGCTGGCCGAGGGCGGCACCGGCTGGAACCACGGCATTTCCATGGCCAGGTCCAGAACCATCACCGGACCCTATGAACTCGACCCGCAGGCGGCGCTTCTGACTTCACGCGACGAACCCGCACTCCCGCTGCAAAAAGCCGGGCATGGTGAATTGGTCCAGACGCCGGCAGGCGAATGGTATCTGGTCCATCTGGCGAGCCGGCCCCTGACGGCCGGGGGGGAAATCAACTCGGGATCGCCCGACCAAACGGCCGCCGCCGCCGTTCATGCCGGTCAGCGGTGCATTTTGGGCCGCGAGACCTGTCTCCAAAAAGTGGAGTGGTCCCCGGCGGGTTGGCTGCGCCTCGCCACCGGGGGTGCCCAGCCGCGGGTCGAAGTTCCCTTGCCGCAAAATCTGACGCTTCATCCCTGGCCGACACCGCCCGAACGTGATGACTTTGACACCGGCAGCCTGGATGTTCAGTGGAGTTCGCTGCGGGTGCCGGCGGACTCCTCCTGGTTGTCGCTGACCGAACGGCGCGGCTGGCTGCGGTTGTGCGGGCGGGATTCGCTCTTTTCATGGTTCACCCAAAGTCTGATTGCCCGGCGGGTGCGGCATTTTGAGTTCACCGCCGAAACCTGCCTGGAGTTTGCGCCCGGGCATTTCACGCAGATGGCCGGATTAATCTGTTATTACGAGACCCGGCAGTTTTATTATCTCCGCGTGACCCATGAGGAGACGCGCGGCAGGGTGCTGGGGGTGGTTCAGGCGGACGCCGGCCAGTATGATGAACTGGGCGGCGACTGGGTGATCAATGACTGGGCAAAAATATTTCTGCGCGTGGAAGTGAATCGCGAACAGTTGCAATTCAGCGCCTCAGCGGATGGGCAAAGCTGGCGGACGATGGGTCCGGTGCTGGACGCGACAAAATTATCGGATGATTATGGCGGCACCCTGCGGTTCACGGGGGCCATGGTGGGCCTGTGCGCCCAGGATGTGGGCGGCACGATGACCGCCGCCGACTTTGACTATTTTACTTATCACGGACGGACCTCCCAGTCATGAACCAAATCCATTTAACGCAAACTCCGAAAGCGAAAGCAGCATGCGCCCGCCCCTCCGTATCGTCCCGGAGGGACAACCCGACCATAATCCGGCGTCGGCCCCCGTCGGTTCCAACGCGGTCACGGGAAAGTAAATCCAAAAACATCCAATGATCTCACGCTACGACTACCTTGGCATCGCGTTTTATTTCATCTTTGTCGTCACGGTCGGGGTGGTGTTCTCGCGCCGCAACAAGAACACGTCGGACTATTTTCGCGGCGGCGGCATCATGCCTTGGTGGATGGCCGGGGTGTCGGCGTGGATGGCCAGCTTCAGCGCCTGGACGTTCACGGGGGCGGCGGGAAAGATATATCAAAACGGGCCGTTCGTCCTGCTTTTGTATTATTCGAGCATTGCGGCGTTCGTCATTATTTTGGCGTTCACTTGTTACCGGTTCCGGCGGATGCGAACGGTGACGCCGATGGAGGCAATTCGGGCGCGTTACGGGGTGGCCACGCAGCAGTTTGTGACTTGGATCCGCCTGCCATTCCTGATGTTTTTCGGCGGCGTGGCCTTGAATACGGTGGGCGTGTTCATGTCCGGCGCGTTTGGGGTTGAGCTGCCCGGCGTCATCATCATTTTGGGGTGCCTGGTGACATTTGTGTCGCTGGCGGGGGGGGCGTTTGGCGTGGCGGCGAGCGATTTTGTACAGATGTTCCTGGTGGTGACGGTGACACTGGTAATCTCGGCGTTTGCGCTGTGCCAGCCGGCGGTCGGCGGTTTCTCCGGACTTCTGGAGAAAGTGCCGGACGCCCATTTTCACTGGGGTCAGATCGCGCGGCCGGAATTCATCACGCTCTGGTTCGTGGCCTTGATGTTCAACACCATCTTCGCCCAAAACAGCATGGAAATGTCAGCCAAATACCTGATGGCGCGCAGCGATGCGCACGCCCGCAAAATGGTGTTGTTTCCGTTGATTGGCACGATTGTGGGGCCGCTGTTGTGGATTGTGCCGCCGATGGTGGCGGCCGTCGTTCATCCCGGCGGCCTGGGCCATATTCTCCCCACGCTCAGTCATCCCGAAGAAGGGGCTTTTCTCGTGACCGCTCACGACGTCCTGCCGGTGGGAATGCTGGGACTGCTCATCGCGGGCATCTTCGGCGCAACCCTTTCCAGTCTGGATGCCAGCGTCAATCAGGGCGTGGGCATTTTGGTGCGGAATTTCTATCTGCCCGTTGTCAATCCCCAATGCTCCGAGAAGAAACTGTTGATCATCAGCAAGTGCTGCACGGCCGGCTTTGGGCTTGTGATCATCAAAGTGGGGCTGGTCATCAGCCAGCAGCGAACCGCCGGCTTGTTTGATTTCCTGAATCAATTGGGCGTCGGCTTGTGGCTGCCGCTGGCGGTGCCCATGTGCCTGGGGCTGTTCTATAAACGCACGCCGCCCTGGTCCGGCTGGGGCACGGCGTTGGTGGGCTTGTTCACGTCGTTTGGCATCATGTTTTGCGTCAAGACCCAGGCGGTGTTGGATCCGGCGTCCACCCAGTTCGTGGTTCAGAGCCAGCTCTGGATCGAATCCCATCTCCATGCGACCTTGCCGGCCATTTCGGACTTGGTGGGCTGGATTCCCGGGATGGCCGCCCCCCTCAAGCCGGGTGAAGTCACTCAAACTTTCCTCATCGCCACGGCCTTTGGGGTGATTCTCGTTTCCATGGGCTGGTTTTTCTTCACCACCCTGTTCTATGAGTCCTCCCCGGCGGAGTACAAGGCCGGCGTGGACAAGTTTTTCAGCGAGCTGAAACGCCCGATCGAAGATTTGACCGTGGAACAAGTGCGGGAAAATCACAAGGTGGTCGGCTCGATCGGAACGTTGTGCATTATTTTCGGCTCCTTTGTCCTGCTCTTGTTTCTGGTGCCCAACGACGGGGCCAAACGGTTCGCGTTCATTTTTTGCGGCGGCTGCATCTTTGGCGTGGGCTGGCTGTTGCGGCGTGTGTCCCGGCCCGGCCAGGGAAAGGCAACTTAGCAAACCTTGATTAATTTGTGAGCAATTCCAAACACTCCACGCCGATGCTCAGCATCTGGTTCGGCAATTTCTTTGAACCGTTTTTCAGCGACCGCGAAGCGGTGCGGCGCGGTATCGCCGAGGTGGCCGAATTGGGTTTTAACTCCATCAACCTCGATTCGAAGGCGTGGGAGGATTTCTTCGCCCGGTATCGCGGCGGGCCGGCCAGTGCGTATGTGGCCATGCAGGAGTTCATGATGCAGGAGGCGGCGGCGCGCGGCTTGGATTACACGCATCTCGCCCTCTATCTCTGCGGCGACAATCTCTATCCGGCCATTCGTGACGTGCCGCCGGTGCGCGGCGAGGAATCGGTGCGCCCGGACGGTGAGTTGATGGGGACCTACAAGTACTGGTCGCCGCGCGCACAGCAGACGATGGTGGATCACGTCCGTGGTTTGTTGAAACTTTATGGTCCGGGCATGCGCCGCCGTGATGGTTCGCGCATCATCATGCAGACGATGTTCGAGCCCATTCCCAAGCCGAGTTTTGACGCCGAGGGTCGGGGGCACTACCTCGCCTGGCTGGAAAAGCACTATGCCGGCAACCTGGCGCAGTTGAATGCGCGTTACGGTCTCGCGGTGAAAACGTTTGCCGAACTCCGGCCGTCTGACTACTGGCTGCGTCCCGTCGAATTGAACTGGGTGGATTGCGCCCGTCCGACGGCGGATGATTTCGCGCGCCGCACCCCGGACTTTTACCGCTGGATTGACAATCAAACCTACCTGGCCGGGGTCTTGCAAGATTATCTGGCCACCATGAAACGCCATTGGCGCGAACTGGAACCCGCACTCTTCATCGAACCGGTGCTCCATCAGTGGGGTTATTTCTTCAATCCTCCGGGCCAGACCATGTGGCAGACCGGCCAGCGCGCCCTGGATGTCTACCGCTGTGCGGATCAGGTGGACGGGGTTTTGTTCATCGCCGCGCCCCTGAACGCCGAGAACCGGACTGATGCCATGGCCTTGAGCGTGGAAGGTTCCATCATGCGCGCGGCCAATTCCGGCCGCCCTTTCACCGGGGGACTTTATCTCGGTCGCCATGTCAACGGGGACATCTGCCGGACCGTCCCTCCGGCGGAGGCCATTGGCACTCTGGTGGGACAGGGGGCCAAATCGTTGCACATTTACGGATACAGCGGGCTGGACGACGGTGGCGTGTTGTTCCGGATGGATGACCTGTTTAAGGAGTCGTTGCGGGCCGGCAATCATTGGGCGGCCGAAGTGATTCCGTTGCTCGATCAGCCCAGGGCGAAACAGGTCGCCTTGCTGTTCCCCGCTGAGATGAGCCTGTACGAACCGCTCGAAGTGGACCCTGGCGGACGGCATCGCATGGATTTGCTCGGTTGGTATGCGCAGTTTGCCGACCTCGGTTATTCGGTGGACATTTTGCACCCAACGCAAATCGCGGCCGGTGCGCTGAAGGACTATCAGTCTCTGGTCGTGCCCCACAACTCCCTTTACGACCTCGGCGACAACGCCGCGCTCGAAACCGCCGTGAAGCAATTCGTCACCGCCGGCGGCACGGTGTTTCACGGCCCGCACTGCGAACTCGCGCGGCGCGCGCTGGAAATTGTGGAGGAAGCCGTTGTGTTCGACTGCATCAAATGGCGCGAAGAAATCATTCCGCACGGCTGGTCCACCGTGGCCTGGCACGGCGGCACGGCGCTGGGGACTTACCTTCAAACCGGCGCGAATGCCATCGCGCAGACTGATCTGGGTGCGGGCCGCGTTTATTCATTCGGCTTTCAATACGGATATTCGTATTCGCGGCTGACCATGCCCATCGTCCCGCCAAATTATGGACGCCGCGAAATGCACCCCGTCGTGTTGCTCAAAGAAACCCCCGTGGCGGTGCTGGCCGGCCCCTCCCCCCTGACCCCGTTGACTCCCGTCAAAGGGGTTGAAGTTGCAGGTTTTGGCAAACATTTGCTCATCGTCAACCACCGCTCCAGTCCCGTGGACATCTCCGCCATTGCAGCCCGCCGCACACTGCCGCTGGTTCCCTCCGCCCCCGGCTGGCTGGCGGCGCATTCGGCGGTGTGCCTGGAACTTTGATCCATGATGAACTCCCACACCCACGCCTCCTTCCGTCCCGGCGAACTCTGGCCGGATGACCACGGTGTGCACATCAACGCCCATGGCGGCGGGGTTTTGTTTCACGCCGGAGCCTATTATTGGTTTGGCGAACACAAAATCGCCGGGGAGGCGGGGAACGTGGCGCATGTCGGGGTGCATGTCTATTCCTCGGCTGACCTGTACAATTGGAAGGATGAAGGCATCGCGCTCGCCGTGAGTGGCAATCCAGCCAGTCCGATTACCCGCGGTTGCATACTGGAACGGCCCAAGGTCATCTTCAATCCTCGCACGAAAAAGTTTGTGATGTGGTTTCATCTGGAACCGAAGGGCGCGGGCTACACGGGTTCGTTGAGCGGGGTGGCGGTGGCGGAGCAGGTCACCGGCCCCTACCTTTTCCTGGACAGTTTCCGTCCGAATGCGGCGGTATGGCCGTTGAATGTGCCGGAGTCGGACAAGAGCGAATTGCCGGCTGCGGAACTGGCCGGCCTGGCCGGCCTGGAACTGAACGGGGGCCCGCGGCCTTATTATCCCAAACACCTGCTCTATCGCCGGGATTTTGCCGGGGGCCAGATGGCGCGGGACATGACGTTGTTCGTGGATGACGACGGCAGCGCGTATCACATTTACGCCTCCGAGGGAAACGGCACCCTGCACATCTCCCGGCTGACGGCTGACTTTCTGCGGCCCGCCGGATGTTATCACCGGGTTTTGCCGGGGCGTTTTAACGAGGCACCCGCTCTGCTGAAATGGCGCGGCAAATATTGTCTCATCTCCTCCGATTGCACCGGCTGGGCCCCCAATCCGGCGCGCCTCTCGGTGGCGGACCACATTTTCGGCCCGTGGGAGGAACTGGGCAATCCGTGTCTGGGACCCGGGGAACAAATTGCCAATACATTCAACTCGCAATCCACTTGGATTTTGCCGCTGCCCGACCGTCCGGACGCCTTTATTTTCATGGCGGATCGCTGGAATTCGCGGAATGCCATTGATGGGCGTTACGTCTGGCTGCCGGTGGAATTTCATCATGGCGTCCCGATGTTTGGCTGGCATGATGAATGGCATCTGGGATGCTTCGAACAGAAGAAAGGCTGACCAGGGAAAATTTTTAAAGTGATGAACACACCAGAAATACGGGAACAGTGCGCCAGTCAATTGCTCGCCGCCCGGGAGCGGGTCGGTCGGATCAAAACCTTTGTCGGGCTCGACGGGTTTGTGGACGAGATCGTCCATGTGGTGGACAAACGGGAGAACGCCGGGAAATATCTGAGGCTGGCGAAGATGTCCCAATTTGCGGAAAGACTGGCGGCGGCGGCCGGGCGCAGCACGAACATCGAACTGGTCAGCCAGGTGATCAAACTGGGGGGCAACGGCCCAATCATGGCCAATGCACTGGCTGGTTTCGGCGTGCAGGTGACTTATCTCGGACTGCTCGGCTATCCCGATTTGCATCCGGTTTTTGGCGATTTTTCCCGGCGTGCGGAGGTCTTTTCCGTGGGGAATCCCGGTCGGACCGATGCGCTGGAGTTTGAGGACGGCAAAATCATGCAGGGCAAACTGGAGTCGTTGAAACAGATGAACTGGG
Organism: uncultured Bifidobacteriaceae bacterium; assembly: GCA_964618545.1. Lineage (GTDB taxonomy): Bacteria > Verrucomicrobiota > Verrucomicrobiia > Limisphaerales > UBA11358 > UBA11358. The sequence continues at coordinate 28,681 of CAZUBG010000024.1, forward strand.
AAAACATCCGCAGCCGGTTCGGCCGTCAAAAATTTGCGGAGCAAGTGGGGGGGGCGCAACTGGTCGGCCTGGTCAATTGGACGATGCTGGCGCGGATGAACGAGATTTGGGAGGCCGTGCTGGCGGAGATTTGTCCGCTGCTGCAAGGGCCGCGCCGCCTGCTGTTCATTGATCTGGCCGATCCGGAGAAGCGCACGCCGGCGGACATCCGCGCTGCTTTGGACTTGGTCGTCCGATTTGAAAAGTACTTCGATGTTATTCTCGGGCTGAATGAAAAGGAATCCGGCGAAATCGGAAAGATACTCGGTCTGGAAACTTCGGACTCTTCGCGGGAGGGGTTGGCGGCACGTGGCCGTAAGATTCAGGCACTCGTGCCGGTCGGCACCCTGGTCATCCATCCAACCTCGTATGCGCTGGCGGTGAGCCGGGGCGGGGTCAGTCTCGTGGAGGGGGCGTTTACGCCCAAACCGCGCATCACCACGGGGGCGGGGGATCATTTTAATTCCGGCTTTTGCCTCGGTCGGCTGCTGGGTTTCGACAATGCCCAGTCACTGCTCACCGGGGTGGCAACCAGCGGTCATTACGTCCGCACGGCGGCCAGCCCCACGCTGGCCGACCTGGCGCGGTTTTTGCAAAATTGGCCGGTGTAGGTCCCTCTCATGACCCCCGACTCCGTCGAAAAACAATTCCGCGTGGATCAGCCGTGGCGGACGCTGCTGAACCTGTACTGGCCGGAGCGCCGGTGGGTCTGGCTGGCCATCGTGTCGTATCTGTTCAAGGCCAGCCCGCTCTGGGTGCTGCCGGTCGTCACCGCGAACATCATTGACATTGTCGCACATCGCAGCGATGGCGGATTGCGTTCGCTCGGGATCAACGCCGCCGTGGGCGCGCTGGTGATTGCGCAAAACATTCCGTCCGCCATGTTGTATGTGGATTTCCTGAGCCGGGCGGTGCGCAATGTTGAAATCCGGCTGCGCTCGGCGCTCGTGCGCCGGCTGCAGATGCTGAGCATCAGCTATCACAACCGTACGGACACCGGCGTGCTGCAAAACAAGGTGCTGCGCGATGTGGAATCCGTGGAGATGCTGAGCCGGCAGATCATTGACACGGGGCAGCTCGCGCTCGTCAGCATCCTCGTCTCACTGGTGGTGACCGCCGTTCGGATGCCGGTTTTTGTCCCGGTGTTTCTGCTGTTCCTGCCGTTGATCTGGATCGTACGACGTTTCATGGCTGGTAAATTACAAAGTCATAACGAAAGTTTTCGCCGGGAATTGGAGGGCATGAATTCGCTGGTGCTGGGCATGATCAACATGATCCCTGTCACACGGGCCCATGCCGCGGAGGCCGAGGAGATTGCCCGCGTGGAAGCCCAGTTCGGCCATGTCCGCACCGCCGCGCGGTCGTTCGATCAAGTCGCCGGGCTGTTCGGCGCGGCGGGTTGGGTGGTGCTGATGCTCTTCAACCTGGCCGGACTCACGCTCGGGGCGTGGCTGAGTTACAAAAAAATCCTTCCCCTCACGCCGGGCGACCTGGTGCTGCTGGCGGGTTACTTCAACACCATCATGGCGGCCATGATGCAGTTGAACGCCATGCTGCCGGTCATCACGCGCGGGTTTGACGGGCTGCGCAGCATCGGCGAGGTGCTGGCCTGCCCCGATATCGAGGAGAATCGCGGAAAGCGGGCCGTGACCACGGTGCGCGGCGAATTCACCTTTGAAAACGTCAGTTTTGCCTACGCGACGAATGCGTCGCCGGCACTGCAAAACATCACCCTCCACGTCCGGGCGGGTGAGGCCGTCGGCATTGTGGGGCCCAGCGGTTCGGGCAAATCCACGCTGGTGAGCCTGATTACCGGCATTCACCGGCCCACCGGCGGCCGGATTTTGCTGGATGGCGTGGACATGAACGAGATTGACCTGCGCACCTTCCGCCGCCGGCTGGCCATTGTCAGCCAGCAGACGATTTTGTTCAACGGCACGCTGCGCGAGAACATTGTGTATGGCACGAAAAACGTCAGCGAGGAGGAATTACGGGCGGCGGTGGCGGCGGCGGGCGCCCAGGGATTTGTCTCCGAACTGCCCCGGGGATTGCGGACGGAGATTGGTTCGGCGGGAGTGCAGTTGAGCGGCGGGCAGCGGCAGCGGATCGCCATTGCGCGCGCCCTGCTGCGGGATCCCCGGGTGTTGATCCTCGACGAAGCCACGAGTGCGTTGGACGACGCCAGCGCCGGCGTCGTCCGGGAGGCGCTCGAACATTTGATGGCCGGGCGCACCACGTTTATCATCGCGCACCATCGGGATATTCTCCGGGACGTGCACCGGGTAATTGTGCTGGATCGTGGAACGGTGGCCCGGCCCACCGGCGGGGAAAAGGCCTGACTGGCCATCATCCGGCTCCTGTGCCCTCCGGTTTTCCATTCTCCGTCTCCCGCACCGGTTACATTGCCAGTCCCGGACCTGTAACCAAATGCCACCGACATCGTCCTAAACAGGATGTCATTCATGCTTTCCTCCGTTCTCTCAGCCCGGCGGCGGCTGCCCGCCGCCCTGGGTGTGGTGCTGCTGGTGGTCACCGGCTGCGCTCCGCTGCAACCGATCCACCCGGGCGCGGTCTGGCTGGACAACCGCGGCAAGGAGATTGAGGCGCACGGCGGCGGCGTCATCCAACTGGGCCGCACCTTCTATTGGTTTGGCGAGGATCGTTCGCGCGACAACGACCGGGACAAACGTTATGTCAGTTGCTACGCCTCCAAGGATCTCCTGCATTGGACCTTCCGCCATCAGGTGCTGCAACTCGCCAATCCCGAGAACCTGCGGCGGGGCTGGGTGGTGGAGCGGCCCAAGGTGTATTACAATTCCAAAACCAAGAAGTACGTCATGTATTTCCATCTCGACGGGGCGCTGCCGGGTCAGAGCGGTGGGTACAGCCTGGCGCGCGTGGGCGTGGCGACCTGCGATACGGTGGACGGCGATTATCAGTATGTAAAAAGCTTCCGGCCCCTGGATCAGGAAAGCCGTGACATCGGTCAGTTCATTGACGACGACGGCTCGGCCTATCTGATTTTTGAAAGCCGCCCCACAAAGGGCTTTTTCATTGCAAAACTGTCCGACGATGACCTGACGGTCGAACAGCAAACCTGTTTTATCAAGGAGCCGCTGGAAGGCGGCGCGCTGGTGCATTACCAGGGACTCTACTATGTGATCGGGTCGCGGATGACCGGCTGGGACCCCAACCCCAACGAATATGCGACCGCGCCGTCACTGACCGGCCCGTGGTCGGAATTCAAAAGTATTGCGCCGCCGGAGACCAAGACCTATGGCTCGCAGTCCACGATGTTGCTCAAGGTCGCCGGACGGAGGTCAGCAACGGTGATCTTCATGGGTGACATTTGGAAACCCCGGATGCAATGGGATTCCCGCTATCTCTGGATGCCTGTGGAAATTGGCGACGGCAAAATGTGGCTGCCGGCACCCAAGGATTGGACAATCAACGTCAAAACCGGCCGGGCGGTGATACAACCATAAAGGGTGGTCTCCGGCGGAGGGGTTGGCGGCTGGCGGGCGTCGCGCCTGTTGCCCATAACCCCATGCCCTGTTCCCTGCCATTGCCCGGCCGGCCGCAAAACGACCTCGTCCACAGACCGCCTTTATTGGGCCGCTGCCGGCTCACCGTTCAACCATCCAGGCGGAGGCGATTTCGCGTTGCAGGGTTTGCACCGCGAAGGGTTTGGTGAGCATGCCGCAAAAGCCCTTGGCCCGGGCTTCTTCGGCGGTGATCTGGTGGCTGCCGGTGGCCAGGAACACCCGGGCGCGCGGGGAAACGGCCAGCAACCGGTTGCACAGTTCAAACCCGTTCATTATGGGCATTTCCAGGTCGGTGATGATGCCCTGAAATTCATCGGGGGCGGCTTGAAAGGCCGCCAGCGCTTCGCCGGGCAGATTGTACGAGGCGGATTCCACGCCGAAGAGTCTGGCCATGGTTTCCTCCATCAGGGACAAAATGTCCTGATTGTCATCCACGAGCAGCCATCTTCGGCGGCGGGTCGTCTCAACGGACTGGCTTCTTGTTATCACAATTACTCCTCCATGATTTTGTGTTTGCGTAAACGACACACACTTCAAAGGCGGTCATGATTTGCAGGCAGGGAATATTCTTGGCCGTCCTGGCCCCCTGGCTGCGCTGTGTGTCATGTTTCACCATGTGATATACATCGGATAAATAACCTTTTCATTTAGCTCTTTTAGCGGGATTTAGCTGAACCGGTTTCGAAGGGGGGCGGACGGGGGCTCCCGGACTTTGGAAATTGGAGGGGGCGCTTGGCGCCTGGATTTTCCGCCGCGGGTTACTGGGCCGGCGTCACCTTTTTTTCTTCTTCACCTTTAAAAACTTCAGGGCGGCCTTGAAATCCTCCGGCAGCGGCGCCTGGAAGCTCAGCATTTTTTTCGTGCCCGGATGTTCAAACGTCAGGTCCCTGGAGTGGAGCATCACTCTCGGCGCGGCGTAGTTGGTCAGCTCCTTGAGCCGGGCGTTGGGACGCTCCCCATAGGTGTGGTCCCCCACCAGCGGAAAGCCGATGAATTGAAAATGAACGCGAATCTGATGGGTGCGGCCGGTGTGGATTTGTGCGTCCACGAGCGTGGCGGCGTTCAGCCGTTCCACCACCTGGTAACTGGTGTGCGCCTCCCGGCCGTCCTCGTCGTCACTGGCGGCCATGCGTTTGCGGTGTGAAGGATGCCGGGCGATGGCGGCGTGGATTTCCCCGGATTCCCTCGGCGGTTCGCCGCACAGAATCGCCGCGTAAATTTTTTTGACGCGCCGGCCGGCGAATTGTTCCGAAAGGGCGATATGAGTGGCATCATTTTTGGCGACCACCAGGCAGCCGCTGGTCTCCTTGTCCAACCGGTGGACGATGCCCGGACGCGAAACCCCGCCGATGCCGCTCAACGATCCCTGGCAATGGAACAGCAGCGCGTTGACCAGCGTGTGTTCCTCGTTGCCGACCGCCGGATGCACCACCATGCCGGACGGTTTGTTGACCACCAGCAGCGAGCTGTCCTCAAACAGGATGTCCAGCGGAATGTTTTCCGGCTGCGCCTCGGCTGGCCTGGCCTCGGGCCAGATCATTTCGATTTGTTCGCCGGCGCGGGGGTGATGGCTGGGCTTGACGGTTTTGCCATCCACCCGGACGTGGCCTTCCTCAATGAGGCGTTGCAGGGCGCCGCGCGAGGCGGCGGGGAATTTTTCGCGCAAGAAGGCGTCCAAACGCACGGTGGGCAGCGAGATTTCCACCGTCAGATGTTCCGTGCGGTCGGGCATGGCGGGTCAGTTCAGTTCAGCCTTGGGCGGGTTTGGGGGTTTGTTCATGCTTCCAGGAAATGAGAAAAATCAACGCCACGCCGGTGCAAATGGCGCTGTCGGCAATGTTAAACGCGGGAAAGCCGATTTCGGCGCCGCCCCGGGGCTGCAGGTAAAAATAAATGAAATCCACCACCGCATGGCGGCCGGGCAGAAGGCGGTCCGTGAGATTGCCGGCGATGCCGCCGAAAATCAGGCCGAAGGCGATCTGGCCCCCGATGGTGTGGGCGTGAAAGTGGTGCCGCGTGGCGATCAGCAGGATCAGCGCAATGATGCCGATGATGGCCAGTCCGGAGTTGTTCCCGCTGAACAGGCTCCACGCCGCCCCGGTGTTTCCCCAGTGGACAAATTTGAAAAAGCCGGGAATCACATTGTGCTCGTCGCCGACCACAGGCAGGGTCTGCAGGACCAGCCATTTGATGAATTGATCAAGCACATAAACCGCCAGCCCCAGCACGATGATGAGCCGGTTTCTCGGGTTCGGGCCGCTGGATGGATGGTCAGCCATGGCAAATTGGACGTTCATCCTAGACCAACCGCTCAATTTTACACGCAAATTCGGCGGCCGGGAACGTTGAGGGCGGGTTTGAAAAGACGCTCGGGTTCCGGCTTTCACGAAATATCTTGCCCTTAATTTTTACTCTCCCAAAATATCAGTCATTCGGGCCCGTAGCTCAGCGGTTAGAGCAGGCGACTCATAATCGCTTGGTCCCCGGTTCAAATCCGGGCGGGCCCACCATTTTCCCCCAGGATCTTGATTTTTCGGACTTTGGAATTTCCCCTTACCGTGCGGGTTCCGCCGTCTGCCAGCCCGCCCCCAGTGCTTTAATCAGATTAATCGTGGCCACGAGCCGCGCGCCGCTGAGGCTGGCCACGGTGTTTTCGTGCGTCAGGGTGTCGGTTTGTGCGGTGGCCACGTCCAGGTAGATCACGAGTCCGGCCTCGTAGCGGTGGTTGGCAATGGTCAGGGCCTGTTGCGAGCTGGCGAGCGCTTCATTCTCCGCCTGCCATTGTTCCGCCAACAAGCGCTGGGCGTACAAGGCGTCCTGCACCTGAGAAAAGGCGGTCAGCACCGTCTGCCGGTATTCGGCCACGGTTTGCCCATAGCCCGCCCGGGCGGCGGCCAGATTGGCCCGGTTCAACCCGCCCGTGAACAACGGGAAATCCAGCGTGGGCCCCACCGCCCACATGCGGTTCGGCCAGTTGAACAGCGTCCCCGCATCCACGGATTGAAACCCGGCCAGGCCGTTGATCCGGATGGCCGGGAAAAACGCGGTTTTGGCCACGCCCACGCTGGCGTTGGCGGCGGCCATCCGCCGTTCGGCGGCGGCGATATCCGGGCGGTGTTCCAGCAATTCCGCCGGCAAAATGGCCGGCACGACCGGAAAGTTGACCGGCGCAAAAACGTTGGTGGCCACGGCAAAGTTCATGGCCGGCTGGCCGCACAGCAGCGCCAGCGCGTCCTGAAGCTGCGCCCGCTGCAACTCGAGCACCGGCAGCAGCGCCTCCGCCGAGTGCAGTTGCGTGGCCGCCTGGGCGACATCCAGATCCGTCACCACCCCGCCCTGCCGCCGGTTCTTCACCAGCTCCAGGGACCGCCGGTAGGTGGCGATGGTGTCCACCAGCACCGCCTGCTGGCTGTCCAGCGCGCGCAGCGTGAAATAATCGGCGGCCGTCTCGGCCGCCAAATCCAGCCGGGCAAACGCCAGATCATCGGCGGCGGCGGCAAACTGCGCGCGCGCGGCGGCCGATTGATTCCTCACCCGCCCCCACAGGTCCGGCTCCCACCCGAGATACAGCGGAGCGGTGAAGGTGTCATAGGTATACGATTTTCCAGTGGCCTGGCCGGACTCCGGCGCGTCGGTGCTGGTGCGGGTGCGGGAAATGTCCCCATTCGGCGAGCCCCCGGCGGTCAGGGTGGGATAAAAACCGGACCGCGCGGCGGCCGCCAGAGCCCGGGCCTGCTCAAACTGGGCCGCCGTGGCGGCCAGGTTTTGGTTGTTGGTGGCGGCCAGCGATTCCAACCCGTTCAACCCGTCATCCGCAAACATCCTCCACCATTCACCCCTTGGCACTTGTGCGGCCGGCGCGGCGGTTTTCCACACCACCTCATTCGTGCCCGCCGCCCCCGGCCCGGCAAAGGCGGCCGCCGGCGGCTGACCGGCCTGCACGGGCGGACGATGATATTCCGGTCCGACGGCACAACCCGCCACCCCCAGGATGACGGCCAAAAAAATGACGGGAATCTTCATTTGGCCGGCTTGGTCTCCCCGGGCAAATTCACCTGCACCGCCATGCCATCGCTGACCGCATCCGGCGGATTGACAATGACCCGGTCGGACGGGGTCACGCCCGACAGCACTTCCACGTAACTGCCAAAATCCCGGCCCAGCTCGATGCTGCGCAATTGCACCAGGCCATCCGCCCCCACCACGGCCACCTGCACCCCCTGGGCGCGGGTGATCAGGGCTGTGTCCGAAATCCTCAGGACCGACGGCGCGGCGGTGTCGTTGAAACGCACCTGGGCGTAACTGCCCGCAAAGATTTCCCCGCGCGGATTCCTCACCTGCAATTCCACCAGCAGCGTGCGCGAACCCGCATCCACCGCCCCGGCCAGGCGGGTCACCACGGCGCTGAATTTGCGGCCGGGCAGTTCCTGAAAGCTCAGTTCCGCCGTTTGCCCGGGCACCACCGCGTGACTCAGCGTCTGCGGCACGCGCACATACACCCGCAGCGGATCGGTTTGGGCCAGCCGGAACAATTCGCGCCCGCCGTCGGCGGTGACCAACTGGCCGATGTCCGTGTTGCGCACGGTGATCACCCCCTCGAACGGCGCGGTGACCACGTCAAAATTCTTCAGGTCCGCCAGCCGCTTCAGATTGGCCCGGGCGGCGTCCACCATGGCCTTTTTCAACGCGAGGTCGGCGGATTTCTCCGCAGCCTCCTGTTCGCTCACGCTCGCGGTCTTCAACAAGCCCGCCCAACGGTCGGCGGTGATCTGGGCGAGGTTCAGCGCGGCCTGGTTCTGGGCCAGTTCCGCCCGCGCCTGATCCAGTTGTTCATCCAGCTCCGGGGTGAAAATTTCCGCCAGCGGCTGGCCGTTGGTGACCTGGCCGCCAATGTCCACAAACCAGTTCTTCAAATAGCCGCTGGCCCGCGCATAAATCGGCGCTTCCACAAACGCCTGCACCTCCGCCGGCAGCGGCGTGCCGAAGTCCGGCAGCGTGGGGATTGGCGACACGACATTGACGGTCACCACTTCATCCGCCTGGGTCTCCCGCACCAACTGGCGGCTGGCCAGCCAGCGCGGCACGAAGCCGATGGCCGCGCCGACAATGATGAGGGCGAGAATAATCCAAACCATGCGGCGCAGATGCGCCCCCGTCACGGGCGTGGCGGTGCTGTCAGGGGTGATGGGGGTTGGGTTCATGGAGTGGCCTCGGAAGGAGCCGGAACAGAGCCGGCGGTGGGGGTTTGACGATGCATAAAGCTAAAAATAACCGGCACAAAAAACAGCGTGGCCACCGTGGCAAAAATCAGGCCGCCAATCACCGCCCGGCCCAGCGGGGCGTTCTGCTCGCCCCCCTCGCCCAGTCCCAGACTGAGCGGCAGCATCCCGATCACCATCGCCAGCGCCGTCATCAGGATGGGCCGGATGCGCCCGGCCCCGGCTTCCAGCGCGGCCTGGATGGGCGTCAGCCCCCGCCGCAAATTCTCGCGCGCAAACGTCACCACCAGCACGGAGTTGGCCGTCGCCACGCCCAGGCTCATGATCGCCCCCATCAGGGCCGGCACGCTCAGGGTGGTCTGTGACAGCCACAAACCCCAGACCACCCCCGCCAGCGCCCCGGGCAGCGCCGTGATGATGATGAACGGATCCAGCCAGCTCTGAAAATTCACCACCAGCAGGAAATAGATCAGCACCATCGCCCCCACCAGCCCGACGCCCAGCCCCGCATAACTCGAGTGCATCGTTTCCGCCTGACCGCGCACCATGATGCTGCTGCCGCGCGGCAGATCCTTCTTCACCTTCTCCACCAGCGGTTGCAGGTCCGTCAACACCCCGCCCAGGTCGCGCCCGTCCACATTGCCAAACACATCAATCACCGGCTTGATGTTATAATGGGAAACCACCGGCGGCACGTTGATGCGGCTGATTTGCGCCACGTTCTCCAAAATCTGCGCGTTGTCCATCCCCGGCTGGCTCACGCTGATGAGATCGGAAGAGCACACGTCTGAACTCCAGTCACCGCTTAACATCTCGTA
>CAZUBG010000025.1:0-27065 GCA_964618545.1 uncultured Bifidobacteriaceae bacterium
GGCCGTCATCACCGGGTTGCTTTCGTATTCCATTCACAAGCACGGGATGCCGGAACTGGGGGCCGCCACCCCCGCGGCGGCCGGCGCCGGACACCGGGGCAAGGCCGGGGAGACGAAGCCCGCCGGGGGCGGGGCGACGACGGTGGCGGAAGCGAAGGCGGCCGACAAGCTGGAAAGCCTGCTGGTGCTGGATACCCTGCAAATCGAGCTGGGCTACGGCCTGGTTTCAATGGCTGACACGCAAAAAGGCGGTGATTTGCTGGAGCGGGTGACGGGGGTGCGGCGGAATTTTGCGCAGGAAATGGGGATGCTGATTCCGCCGATCCGCCTGCGGGACAATCTGCAACTGGGCACGAACGAGTACCGATTTTTGCTGAAGGGCAATCCCCTGGCGCAGGGCCAGTTGATGCCCGCCCACTGGCTGGCGATGAACGCCACGAACAGCAAAACAACGCTCAAGGGCATTCCCACGGTGGAGCCGGTGTTTCAACTGCCCGCCACCTGGGTTACCAACGTGGAGCGCAAATCGGCCGAAGTGGCCGGCTATACGGTGGTGGACGCGCCGTCGGTGCTGGTGACCCACCTTTCGGAGACCATCCGCCACCATTGCCATGAAATCCTCACGCGCCAGGATGTCCAACTGTTGCTCGACAATCTCAAGCAAACGCATCCGGCGGTGGTCAACGAGTTGATTCCCGCCCAATTGAGCGTGGGTCAGTTGCAGCGCATCCTGCAAAACCTGCTGGCGGAGGGGATTTCGATCCGCAACCTGGCGGGGATTCTGGAAAAAGTGGGCGATTACGCGGCTTTTACCAAAAACCCGGATGAGCTTTCCGAACATGCGCGCCGGGCGCTGGGATCGCAGCTCACCAAGCCGTTTCAAACGGAGAACGGCGGCTTGCGCGCGATTACGATTGAACCCCGGCTGGAACAACAACTTGCCCAGGGGGTGCGGCAAACCCCCACGGAGGTGGCGCTGGTCATTGAACCGAAATTGGCGCGGCATGTGATTGAAGCGCTGTCCCGGTTTGTGCAGCAGATGCTTTCCGCCGGACATCCGCCGGTGGTGTTGTGCGCCCCCCAGTTGCGGCTGGCCTTCCGGCGTTATTTCGAAAATAAGTTCAGCGACCTGGCGGTGCTTTCCTATTCGGAAATTCCGGTGCGGATGCAGGTCCAAAACGCCGCGGTGATCTCCGGTCCGGAATAAGCCATGAAACTCGTTCCTTTTGTTGCGCAAAACGCCGACGCCGCGCTGGCGCAAATTCACGAGCAGCTCGGCCCGGATGCCGTGGTGGTGAGCGTGCGGCGGCTGCCGGCTTATGGCATTTCACGGCTCTGGCATCACTCCGGGAATATTGAGGTGGTGGCCTGTGTGGCCGATGAGGCCCCGAAGCAAAAAGTCCATAGTGTTCCACCGGGGGAGGACGCCTATGTGCCGTTCGCCGAGAAAGTGGAGCCAATGGTGGCCCAGACCTTGGTGACGCGCCGCTGGCGGAGCATTGCCTGGCTGGAATCGCTGGGCTTGTTGCCGGTGTTTGCGGACCGATTGGAGCAAAAGGTCTCGGCCTTGCACGGGCATGAACCGCCTCCCATGCCGATTGCCGAATGGTCGGTGGTCCGCCGGGCGTTGGCGGAATTCTGGCACCCGGCGCGGCAGGTGATGGAGGGCACGGGCCGGCCGCATATTTTTGTGGGCCCCCCCGGATCAGGCAAAACCACGGTGTTGTGCAAATGGATGACCCTGTCCGTACTGGCGGAAAATCACAAGGCCCAGGTTTGGCGGCTGGATGGGGAGACGGCGAACACCGCTGAATTCCTCACCCTGCACTGTGAAATGATCGGGGTGCCCGTGGAGCGTTTCTGGCGTGCGCCGGAAAATCCCGTGGATCTGTTTTTTGTGGATTTGCCCGGCGTGGAAGCCGGCAATACGAACGCCCTGTCCGGTTTGCGGGTGCAATTGGGGGCGCTGCCGCAGCCGCATGTGCATCTGGTGCTCAACGCCGCCTGCGAAACCTCGATTTTGTTTGAACAAATTCATGCTTTTGGCGTGCTCGCGCCGGAGGATGTCATATTTACCCACTTGGACGAGGAGCGGCGGCGGGTCAAGCTCTGGAATTTTGTATTGGGTACAAATTGCCCGTTGAGCTTCCTCAACGCCGGGCAAAAAATTCCCGGCGAGTTCCATCGGGCGGAAACGACTTTGCTCTTTCCGTGTGAAAATCGCCGGTAAACATTGGGTTTCTTCAATTCCTCGCGGCGTTCAACACACATGGCAGACCTTCTGCTAACCGTACTTAAACGCGCATGAAGTCATTAATGATTCTTGGGTCCGTCATCGGTTTCCTCATCGGCGCCGGCTGTAGTCTGGCCGGTGATTGTCCCTGGTCCATCGCCCTCTGGCGGGCCTCGGTTGGCGCCCTGGTGGTTGCCCTGCTGGCCCGCTGGTGGGGCCGCGCCTGGCTGCAGGGGCTGCAGGGAGCCAGAGAACAACGACTGCAGGCCCGTTCAGTTCCCCCGGTTAACTCCAAGCCCACTGCGAAAATATGAGCAAATCCAGTTGCAAATCATCTGAAACCGAAGTGGTGGCCACCGTCGTGCCGCCCACGGCCCAAGAACTCTGGAAGCACTACCACAAACAGGCTGATATTTCCACGGAAAACGCCCTGGTCGAACGGTATCTGCCCCTGGTGATCTCCGTTCTGGGCCGGCTGTCCATGACCCTGCCCGAACATGTCAGTCATGATGATCTGCACAGTGCCGGTTTGGTCGGACTCCTTCAGGCGCTGCGCAACTATGACCCCACCTGTGGCTCTTCCTTTGAAACCTATGCCCGGGTCCGGGTCCGTGGAGCGATGCTGGATGAATTGCGGCGCATGGACTGGGTGCCGCGCACCATCCACGAGAAGGCGCGCAAAATCCAGGATGCCATGGGACGGCTTGAGCAGGAACTGGGCCGCACTCCGGCCGAAGCCCAGGTGGCCAAGGCGCTCGGATTGTCCCTGAACGAGTATAACGAATTGTTGGATGAAGTTCGTCCCGCCTCCTTCGTGTGTCTGGATTCCGTGGGCTCGTCCGAAGACGGTGACACGGGCAGCTTTTATGAAGTGATCGCGGATATGTCGGAGGAGAATCCCGTGGAACAGGTTTCCCAGCGCGAACTCAAACAGGTGGTCTTCAAATGTCTCAAGGAAATGCCCGAAATCCAGCGCAAAGTGCTGGCGCTTTATTACGCCGAGGATCTGCATCTCCGTGAAATCGCCGTGGTTTTCGGCCTGACGGAATCCCGCATTTGCCAGATTCATTCCCAGGCCATCCTGGCCATCCGCGCCTACGTGCAACGTTATGAAGCCGGTTTGATCCGCCGGTCTCCAACCGCCTGTCCCGCATGATCATCGTCATCGGTTCCATTCTGGTTATTCTTTGTGTTTTCGGGGGCTTCGTCATGGGGGGGGGCCACCTGCTCGTTCTGGTCCATGTTAATGAATTCCTGATCATCGCCGGCGGTGCGTTTGGTGCGTTGGTGGTCATGGCGCCGCGCAAGGTGATCATGGACATCGTCAAGGGGTTGCTGGCCTGTCTCAAGGGGGCGCCTTACAATCGCTCGGCCTATGAGGATTTGTTGCGCGTGCTTTACGAGTTGTTCCTGCTGGGCCGCCGCAATGGCATGATCGCTCTGGAAGAGCACGTCATGGAGCCCCAAAACAGTTCCATCTTCAAAAAATACCCCCGGTTCGCCCAAAACCGGAACGCCATGGATTTTCTCTGCGGCAGCCTGCGGCCGATCATCGATGGAAAGATCAAGCCCGACCAGTTGCGGTTGCTGCTGGACGCGGAAATCGACCGGTTGGAAACCGAAGCCGCCGCGCCGGTCAGCGTGCTGACAAAGACGGCCGACGCCATGCCGGGCTTTGGCATTGTGGCCGCCGTGCTGGGCATTGTCATCACCATGGCCTCCATTTCCGGCCCGGTCGAACAGATTGGTGAGGAAGTGGCCGCCGCACTGGTGGGCACGTTTTTGGGGATTCTGATTTCCTACGGATTCCTCGGTCCGCTGGCGGTCAACCTTGAGTTTGTCAACGAGGCGGGACTGGATTACACCCGGTGCATCGCGGCGTGTGTGGTCGGTTTCGCCAGCGGCATGGCCCCGGTGACCGCCGTGGAGCTGGGCCGGCGCGGACTCAGCAGTGAGTTGCGGCCGAGCGAGGGGGAGATGGAAAAAATGTTCAAGGCCCTCAAGACTGGCAAGTAGTTTTGATTTCGCATGAGCAAAAAGCATGGCGGGCATCACGGCGGGGCGTGGAAGGTGGCTTACGCCGACTTTGTCACGGCCATGATGGCTTTGTTTCTTTGCCTGTGGTTGTCCTCGCAGGATCAAAAAATCAAGGAGGCGGTCGAACGTGCGTTCCGCAACCCCATGACCTCCGTCACCAAGGAATCCGTCGGCATCATCCCGAACAAGGACCCTTCCAGCACCACGCGGTCACAAGGACGCTATACTTCCACCACCGCCTCGGAAATCGAGACGATGCGCCGGCTCAGCGAAGATCTGGCCAAGCTGCTCAAACAGCAGGATGAGGATCAAAGTCCCGTTCAAATTGACCTGACCCCCGAGGGGCTGTGCATCAACATTTTTGACCGGTCGCAAAAACCCATCTTCAGCCCCGACTCGGATGTCTTTACCGACTACGGGGCCTGGGTGTTTGGTACGCTGGCCTGGGAAATCTCCCGTTTCACGGCGTTCCGCATCGAACTCGAGGGGCACACCGAATCGAATTCACAGACCGGCCGGGAAATGCACAGCAAATGGGAACTTTCCACCGAACGCGCCAATGCCGCCCGCCGCAAGCTGGTTCAAAGCGGCGTGGCCAGCAGCCAGATCTGCAAGGTTTCTGGTTACGCCGATACGGTGCCCATGACCGGTTTTACGCCGGATGCGGAAGTCAACCGGCGCGTAACGGTGATGCTTAAACTGAAGGAATCCGTGGATTCCCTGCCGGATTCCTCTTTCTCCGACCTACCCCATGACACTCCAGCGAACTGATTCCTTTGTCCCCTTGACCACCCTGCCGGCCTCTGGTGAAGACCGGGAGTTTCACGTAACGGTGGTTCCCAAATCCGCCCAAACCGGGCCCGTGCAGTCTTTGCAAACCATGGAGTCGGCCCCGGCCCCCTTGGATTCCGGCCGGGTTGCCGCAAAAAACTGCGAGCCGCGGGTGTCGCTCCAATGCGATGGGGATCGCATCACGAATATCCGGGTGCAATGTTCCTGCGGCCAGATCGTGGATTTGGCCTGTGTTTATGAGCCCGCGTCCAAACCGGCCTGAGCGGCCGACCGGCAATTTCTGCTGCCGGGGTGGGGAAACTTTTGCCACCGCAAATTCAGGAATCGTGTTAAAACGCTGTAAATCGCTATTGGCACATCCGTTGCTAAACATCTGATGTATGGAAGTCAGTCTTTACCAGGCCGCCGCCGCAATGAATGCCACTGAACAATGGCAGGAGTTGATTTCAGAGAATCTGGCGGGCGCGGCCACGCCCGGTGGCCGCAAGCGGGAGGTTTCATTTTCCGCCGTGGAGGCCGGTCTGGCCTCCTCGGGCTCCAACTCCGGCAAGCCGGGCTATGTCATTCCGGTCGCCACCGCCTCCACTAATTTTGCGCAGGGCGAATTGCATTCGACCGGTGATTCCATGGACGTGGCGCTCGAAGGCCCGGGCCTCTTCACCCTGCAGACGGCGGATGGTCAACTGGCTTACACCCGCAACGGGGAATTTCAAATCAACGCCCAGGGCCAGCTCACCACCACGCGCGGTGATCCCATCATGGGCGACAGTGGCCCCATTCAATTGACGGTCGGCAATTCCACCCCCGTGACGATTTCCGCAACCGGTGAAGTCAGCCAGGGGGACAGCCGAAAAGGAAAGCTTCAGATCACCGATTTCAACAAGCCCGGCCTGCTGACCGCCCTGGGCGGGGGGATGTTTCGGGCGGATAGTGCGGATCTGCAATCCTCCCCCGGTGATGACACGCATGTGCGGCAGGGATTTGTCGAGAACGCCAATTCCTCGCCCACCAATGAGATGTCCGGCCTCATCACCGCCATGCGGATGTTTGAGTCCAACCAAAAAGTGCTCCAGATGCAAAGCGACCGCATGAGCCGCGAAATCACCGATCTGGGAACCCCGAGTTAAAATGAAATTCCAGCCCAAAGCCCAAAAATCAGGATTGGCGGTCGGTCAAATCCGTTGTCCGGCATTTTAACCTATGCTTCGCGCCCTTTACTCCGCCGCCGCCGGGATGGAATCCCAGCAGATGAATTTGGACAACATTTCCAATAACCTGGCGAACGTCAACACGACCGGTTTCAAGAAAAGCAAACTGGAGTTTCAAGATCTGCTGTACCAGACGACCCGCGCCGCCGGTTCCCAGCAGGGGGGTGGCAATCAGTTGCCATCCAGCCTGCAAATCGGCCAGGGCTCCATCCCCATCGCCACCCAGCGGATTTTTACCAATGGCCAATTGACCCAGACCGGCGAAAATCTTGACCTGGCCATTCAGGGGGACGGTTTTTTTCAAGTGCAGATGCCCGATGGCTCGCTCGCCTACACCCGCGACGGCGCCTTGCAGACCGACTCCTCCGGCCGCATTGTGACCGCCGATGGCTACCCCGTCGCCGGCGGTTTTCAACCCGTGCCCGCCGGCACCACCAACATCACGATAACCTCCTCCGGTGCGGTGACTTACACCACTTCCAGTGGCACCACCAATTCCCAGTTGCAGCTCGCGCGTTTTACCAATCCCGGCGGCCTTGAGGCCCAGGGCCAGAATCTTTACAAGGAAACCACCGCCTCCGGTCCGGCGGAACTGGGCGATCCCGCCCAGAGCGGTTTTGGCCAGCTTCAACAAGGCTACCTCGAATTGTCCAATGTCAGTGTCGTTGAGGAAATGGTCAATCTCATCCTCGCCCAGCGCGCGTATGAAGTTAACTCCAAGGCCGTGCAGGCTGCGGATGAAATGATGCAAGAAAGCAACAACCTGCAAAAATAATGAATCTCGCGTCGCCTCTTTCCACTCTCCGCCGTTCCTCCCGCTTGGTTGCAGGATTTTGCAGCTTTTTGCTGTTCGCCGGCCTTTGCAGCGTCCCGACCCCCGGTTTGTACGCCGCCGAACCCACCCCGCCTTCCGCCGCCGTCGTCCCGCCGGCCGAGGCTCCCGCTCTGCGGGTTTTCAACCAATCCGACCTGCTGGCGCTGCTCACGGCCACGCTGCAGCGGGATTATGTGAAGGACCGGGGTGAATTGGAGCTGACCTTTCAACAACCCTGGCCGGCCCTCTCGTTCTCCAATGAACCGATCACGTTGAAAGTCATGGAAGCGCCGGCCAGCGGGGTGGCCCCCTCCTTCATTGTGCGTTTTCAGCTTTGTACGGCGGGTGAAACCCTGGGAACCTGGCAGGCGGCGGTGCAGGCGCACGTCTGGCGCACGGTTTGGGTGGCGCATTCCAATCTCCGGCGCGGACTGCCCGTTCATGGTGCGGATATTGTGAGTGAACGGTTTGACGTGCTCAACGTTCGCGAGGCGCTGGCTGATTTTTCCGTCGCCGACGAGGCCGATCTTGAACTGGCCGAATCCGTTGGTTCCGGCGTTCCGCTGCTGGCGCGCATGATCAAACTCCAGGCGGTCATTCATCGGGGCCAGGTTGCCAATGCCCTGATCCAGGACGGCATGCTGAGCATCACCGCCAAAGTCGAGGCGCTCGAAGACGGTGCGCCCGGCCAGGTGATTCACGTCCGTAATCCCATTTCCCGGCACGATCTGAGCGGCCGGGTGCTCGACAACCAGACGATTTTAGTTTCACTATGAGAACACCAAACTCACCCCGTTTCCCATTGCTCCCCGTCATTGCCCTGATTGCATTGCTCCCGGCCGTCGCCCATCCGCAATCGCTCTGGCACGATGATGCCTCCAAATCCATGTTTGTTGACAAGCGGGCTTCCGCCGTTGGTGACATTATCACCGTTCTGGTTCAGGAAAACAGCACCTCGACCAAAAACAACGAAACCACGACGGAGCGAAGCTCCAGTCTGAGCACGGCGATCACCTCATTTCTGTTCAGTCCCACGGCCAGCGGTTTGATGACCAAGGGCGGGCAGTTGCCGTCGCTGGCCTATAATTCGGACAGCAAACACGATGGCAAAGGCAGCATCAACAATGCCGAAAACATCATTGCTTCGATTGCGGTGCGCATCGTGGATGTGCTGCCGAACGGCAACTATGTCATTGAAGGCAAACGGGAAACCTCGTTTGGAGGTGAGCACCAAAACATCATTCTTCGCGGGGTGGTCCGGGGGGATGACGTGAGTTCGTCCGACACTGTTTTCAGCTACAATGTTTCTGATGCCACCATCCAGATCATCGGACATGGTCAGGTTTCTGACACCACACGCAAAGGCTGGTTTACGCGAGTCTGGGACAAATTCAGCCCCTTCTGAACCATGCCTCTAGTTCCACGCAATTTGAATCCGAACAACCGGCGGGGAGGCAATCACGCCCCCCTGCCGGCGGCTGTTCTGTCCCGTGAAACGACGCCTCGCCACCAAAAAAACATCCGGGTGGCCGGCCCCGCCGGTCGCAGCTTGGTGGAACCAGCCGTTCACCACAGTCTGGCCAGGTTGATCCGTCCGGCGCTCTGGCTGCTCATCATGCTGGCCTTGACGGCTTCGGCGGACGGCGTTCGGGTGCGCGACCTGGCGACCATTGCCGGGGCCCGCGACAACCAATTGGTGGGCTTCGGCCTGGTGGTTGGTCTGGCCGGGGATGGTGACAAAGACCCGGTTTACACCAAGCAAACTGTGGCCAACCTCCTTCAGCGGTATGGGATCAACGTGCAGTCGCAGGTCTCGACCGTTTCGTCCAAAAATGTGGCGGTGGTCATGGTCACCGCCGATATTGAGGCGTTTGCGAAGCCTGGAGCCCGCATTGATGTCCAGGTCTCCTCCATGGGGGACGCCAAATCGCTCCAGGGCGGCGTGCTGCTGCAAACGCCATTGCTGGGTGCCGACAACAAGGTTTATGCCGTGGCCCAGGGCCCGATTTCGGTGGGCGGTTTCACCGCCGGCCAGGGCGGGGGAGGCGGGGCGACCGTGACCAAGAATCACCCGACGGTGGCTCAAATCATTGGTGGAGCCCTGGTGGAACGCGAAATTCAAACTTCCATCCTCCGGGACGGAACCATCGAACTTTTGCTGCGCGATCCGGACTTTACCTCGGCCGCTTTGACTGCGGAGGCCATTAACGAGGTGTTTACCAATGCCGCCCATGCGATGGATTCGACTTCGGTCCAAGTTCATCTGCCGGCGGGGGCCGAAAGTGAACTGGTGGATTTCATCGCCCATCTGGAAGCCATTGAGGTAACGCTCAGCACGCCGGCACGAATCATCCTTAATGAACGTACCGGCACGATTGTTGCCACTTCGAGCATCCATATCTCCAGTTGCGCCGTTTCCCAGGGCAGCATCACCATCAGCGTGGCTTCCTCCCAACGGGCGTCCCAACCCAATCCGTTCAGCAACGGCGGGCAAACGGCCGTCACGCAGGGCACCACCACCGACGTCACGGAAAGCAAATCCTCCATGATCACCCTGCCGGAAATGCCCACCGTGGAGAAGGTGGCGGCGGCTTTGAACGCGCTGGGGGTCACGCCCCGGGACATGATGGCCATTTTCCTGGCCATGAAGCAGGCTGGGGCCTTGCAGGCTGAAATCATTATTCGCTGATATGGAAGTCAACCCGCTCCAACGCAAAATCGCCGCCGAGGACATCGCGCCTGAACGGCTGGCGGGCAACTCGCGTCTGACGCAGGACCAGAAAATCACCGAAGCCAGTCGGCAGTTTGAATCCATCCTGGTGAAGCAGATTCTCAGTGATTCGCAAAAAACCGTCATTAAATCGGAGTTTTCGGACGATTCCACCCCGGCGGGCATTTATCAGGATCTCGTCACAAAAACACTGGCGGACAACATTTCCAAGTCAGGGGCTTTTGGTCTGGCCAAAACCTTTGAGCAACAACTCAATCGCCCCGCGGGCGTCCAGGTCGGAGCCGGCGGCACGGCGGCCATGCCGGCCGTTTCAACGGTGCGAACAACCGCCGCCCGGCCGGCATATGACGCTGTCCACAAAAGTCAATCCGTGCCGTTCATCCATCACCCCGTTACCTTTTCCGTCAAACAGCCATGAATGTTTTGCTCCCCAACCTCATTGAGTCCCTGCGCGAAGAATTGAAGCAGTACGGCGAAATGCTGGCCCGGCTTGATCACCAGCAGAACCTGGTGATGCGCCGCCAGACCGACGATCTGAACCGGAGTGTTGCCGACATTAACACCCAGGCCGAGGTCATTGCCGCTGCGCGTTGCGAACGGGAATTGAACCAGAGTCGCCTGGCCCGCCGGTTGGGACTGACGGAAGCCGCGGGTTTTGGGGAAATCATCCCCTTGTTGCCGGCGGATTACCGTCCCCTGGTTCAGGCGCTGGTCCAGGAAAACAACGAATTGCTCATCCGGGTCCGGCAACGAGCCCGGCAAAACCACTTGTTGCTGAGCCACGCGGTTGAGCACATGCAGCGCCTGATCAACGCCATTTTCCCCGGGGCCAGTCCGACGACTTATAACGGAACGGGCCAGGTGCCGGGCAGCGGCATGCCCCAACACTCACTGTACGAAGCGGTCGGTTAACCCCCAACCCCCCATAGAATTATGCTCGGATTATATGGCACCCTCAACCTGGCTGCGCAATCAATGGATGCGCAGATGGCCGGCGTGGAAGTGACCGGCCAAAATCTGGCCAACGTCAACACGACCGGATACGCACGCCAAACCGTTGACATTGAAACCAGCCCGGACATTTCCACCAACGTCGGGCCGGAAGGCACCGGGGCCGAAGTCGCGTCCATCCAGCAGATTTCCGATTCGCTGCTCGACAGCCAGATTCAAAGCCAGCAAAGTGTCAGCGGCTACTGGAATTCGCAGCAAACCGCCCTACAGTCCGCGCAGACCAACCTGGACGAGTACCTCAACGGGACCGCCAGCAGCAGTTCATCCTCCACCGACACGACCAGCACCGGGTTGTCCGCGCAGTTGAGCGGACTCTTTAGCGATTTTTCCAGCCTCGCCACCACGCCGACTTCGGTTACCGCACAGCAGGCGGTGGTCAATCAGGCGCAGAATCTGGCCACCACTTTCAACCAGGTGAGCAGCCAGCTCGACCAACTGAACACCTCGTTAAACTCGTCAGTGACCAGCGATGTGAGTTCGGCGAACGGACTGCTTACGAACATCGCCAGTCTGAACAGTGAAATCACTTCCGCCGAAAGCAGTGGCGGCACGGCGAACGACCTGCTGGATACGCGCGAACAGGATTTGGAAAACCTGTCGCAACTCGTCAATATTACCACCAGCACCGGCACGGGGAGTGCCGTAAACATAAGCATTGACGGTCAGACGCTCGTCTCCGGCGGCCAGACGCTCGATCAGTTGCAGACCTATGATTCTGGCAATGGGAACTTGCTGGTGCAAACCGCCACCGGGGGTGTGCCATTGACCCTTACCGGCGGCTCCATTCAGGGCACGATTGATGCGCGCGACGGCACGCTGGCGACGCTGCAATCCAACCTCAACACCCTGGCCTCCACGCTCATCACTCAAGTCAACGGCGTCGAGGCGTCCGGCTACAGCCCGACCGGGACCACTGGCACGGCTCTATTCACCGGCACCGGCGCGAGTGATATCGCCGTCAATTCCTCCTTGGTGAACAACCCGGCCTTGCTGCAGAGTTCGGACTCGGCCTCGTCATCCTCGGATAATTCCGTGGCCTTGCAACTGGCGGACCTGAGTTCGGCCACCCAATCCGACTTGAACGATCAAACTTTCAGTGATTCCTATGATTCCACCGTGGCCAGTCTGGGTGATGCGCTGCAAACAGCCAATGACCAGGTGACCAATCAAACCGCCGTGACGACGATGCTCCAGACCCAGCAAAGCGACGTCAGCGGGGTGAACGTTGACCAGGAAATGACCAACCTCATGGGTTTCCAACGTGCTTATGAGGCCTCGGCCCAACTGGTGACGACCATCAACACCATGATGGGAGACACGCTGACCATGAAGACTTCTTGATTTTATGCGAGTGGCCACCAATTCCTACACCGACTCCATGTTGAATCAGTTCAACACGCTGATTACCAACGAGGACCACCTGCAAAGCGAAGTGTCCACCGGCCTGAGTGTTCAGCAGCCATCCGATAATCCGGAGGCGATGGAGAGCACTTTGGATGATTTGTCCAGCCAGGCGGCGCAGACCCAGTACAGCACCAACATCAGCACGCTGCAAACGCATGCAACTTCGGTGTACGACGCCATGGATTCGCTCCAGTCGGTCATCAGCAAAGCGGATCAAATTGCCACCTCCGCCAGCAGCGGCACCGCTTCGCAGTCGGATTTGGACAATTATGCCAACGAGGTGCAGCAATTGATCCAAACGGCCGTGTCCTTGGGGAATACCCAGGACTCCACCTCCGGTCAGTATCTGTTTGGCGGGACCGATTCCACGTCCCAGCCCTTTACGACCACGACCAATTCCAGCGGCGACATCACCGGAGTGACCTACGGGGGAAATTCCTCCGTCAATGAGGTTCCCATCGCCAACGGCACCACTGTATCCGTGGATGTGCCGGGGGCCAACACCACTGGCAGCGGCACCCGGGGATTGTTCACCGACAGCCAGTCCGGCGCGGACTTGTTCAACCATCTCATTGCGCTGCAAAACGATCTCTCTTCCGGCGATACGAGTGCCATCGCCACGGACAGCGCCAACCTGCAAAAGGACGAAGCGAATGTCACTTATCAGGTCGCCAACAACGGCGCGGTGCAAACCCGCTTGGATACGGCGGCCACCCTGGCGACCAACCAATCCACCGCCCTCACCTCGTCCATAACCAATTCCTCCGGTGCCGATCTGGTCCAGACGATGGTGCAGTTGAACCAAGCGCAGACGAGCTATCAGGCGGCGCTCCAGAGCAGCGCCCAGATCATGCAGCTTTCAATCCTGAACTACCTCCCAACGTAATCCGCCACGCTCTTTTTATGCACCAGAATTTATTTAACAAGGCAATTTTCGCCCGGTCGCTGGCCGATTTTGCCGGTCAGGACAACCTGGCGGCCTGTCAACCGGTCAACTTTTCCCCGTTTTCCCCATTTTCCTCTGTCTCGGCAAAAATAACCGCCTTGGCACATCTGTTGCTAAACATCCCATGAAATGAATTGCGCCGTAAACAAATAAACCAACTAATACCTATGAAATGCGCCGAAGCTATCGAACCCCCCACCACCATGAAATGCGTTGAAACCATTGAAATGGAAAAACCCGCTGCGCCCCCTACCAACCAGATCCGGTTGCCCATGGGCCTGCTGGGTTTTGAACAAATCAAGGATTATGTCCTGCTGGCCAATCCCGCCGAAGAACCTTTCGCCTGGTTGCAGGTTGAATCCAACGTTTCGCTGGCGTTCGTTGTCATTGATCCCTTTATCGCCATGCCGAACTACCAACCGGAAATCCCGCAGCCCGACGTGGATTTTCTCGGCTTGAAACAGCCGGATGACGCCCTGCTGCTCAACATTGTGACCGTCCAAGGCCCGCGTCGCGCGACGGTGAATCTGAAGGGGCCGATTGTCATCAATCGTCGGACTCATATTGGCAAACAGGTTATCATCGCCAATGCTTTTGATTATTCGGTGCAACATCCGCTCCCGGTCAATCAAGCAGGTGCCTAACCTTTTTGCCTCATGCTCATCCTATCCAGAAAATCAGGCGAGAGCATCGTGATTGACGGTCGCATTCATGTGAAGATTGTCAGGGTGGAAGGCGAAGTTGTCAAAGTTGGCATTGAGGCGCCCGCGGATGTGCCAGTGCATCGCCAGGAAGTTTACGAGGAAATTCAACACAGCAACCAGGAGGCGCTCACCCGTCAAAGTTTGCCGTTGCCCAAATTGAATGGGAAAAACGGGGCCAAAAAACCGGATGCCCCCCTGCCGCCGGCGAAGCCCCGCCTGTCATGAGATGAAAAACGGCGGCTCAAAATCGGTGCAATTTATGCGGCTGCGGCCGTCCAGCTGTCCAGTGATTATCGTCGGTCGTTTATTACGGCGAGAAACCGCTGGCTCCTTCCCCGGGCGGACCGGGTTCATCCGGTCCGCTCGGTCATTAATTCGAGACGGGGGAACCGCCCGCAGATTGGGCCCGGACCCTTTGTGAAAATTTGAAAGGCCATGGTGAAACTGCCATTGATTATTCAGCTCAAGACTCCCGCCCACCCGGCGGTCGGTGGCCGGCCTTCGATGCGGGCAGACCACCAGACCGGTGCGATTTATGCGGCTGCGGCCGCCAGACTGTCCAGCGCTTATCGTCGTTCGTTTATTACGGCGAGATCCTGCTGGCTCCTTCCCCGGGCGGACCGGCTTCCTACGGTCCGCCCGGTCATTAAACCTCCGCCGATCACCGTTTACCGGCCGGTTTGCCGGACGATGGGGTTGAGGCAGGACGGGGAAGCCTTGTCGAAGTGATTTTAGCGGCTGTGGCCGCCAGAGTGTCCAGTGCTTATCGCCGGTTGTTTGTTACGGCGAGACCCCGCTGGCTCCTTCCCCGGGCGGGCCGGGTTCATCCGGCCCGCCCGGTCATTAAACCGGCCCGGTCAATCCAATCAATCCCTTGACCGCGCCGATGGTGGAATATCGGAGATTTTTGTTGAAGCTGTAGCGCAACCATGAAAACGGATTTGACCATGCAGACGGTTTTGAATGCCACCAAGAGTGGAAAAATCTGTCTGGCCACCAATTACCTGCTGTGGACCGAGCCCACCCGGCAGATGTGGACTGATCTGGACCGTCACTTGGATGAATTCGACTGCCGCCTGGTGCTTCTGACCACTTCCGTGCCGGAGGACCCGCTGCCCTTTCCCGTCATCCCCATTTCTTTTCTGCTCCATGATTACGCGAGACTCTTTCCCGGCGCAGTCGGCGTGGGGGGAATGGTGTCCGCGGGCGATTTGGAGAGGTTGCAGGCCGACTGCATTCGCGCCAATCGGGGTTATCCGCCGGGGGAAGCCCTGCCGGGTCTGTTCGCCTGCCGGCAACTGTTTGCCACCGTGCTCAACACGCTCCACCCAAGTTATGTGCTCACCTGGGATCCCACCTCGCCGATTGCCCAGATCCTGCAGGCGGCGGCCCAGGATGCCGGTGTGCCCGTGCAGGGCATGGAACGCGGATTTTTCTCGGAAACCCTGATGATCGAAACTCGTGGGATTCAGGCCTGGTCGGATTTGCGCACAAGCTGGATGGCGCAGGATATACCCGATTCGGCCGGTGATGCCGCCGCTTACGAACGGATTCGCTCTTACTATCTGACTTGCAAACCCCAGAAATACGCGCAGGCGGATTTTGGCGGCGGCGGAGCCGCCCTCCGCCGTCAGTTGGGGTTGGAAGGCAAAAAGGTCGTCGTTTTTCTCGGAAGTTGGGAAGCCGACGGTTTTGCGCCCCGGGGCGCGGTTTACGAACGCTGTTTCCACACGGGATTCCCCACCACTTTGGAAGCGCTCCTGGCCATGGGCCGTCTGGTCAAAACACTGCCCGGGGTCGCGCTCGTTTTCAAGCCGCACCCGCTGGATCAGCAGTCCTATGTCTCTGCCAAGCTGGAGGGGGTGCAGCTCGTAACCGATGTGAATGTTCTCGCGCTCATGGACGCCGCCGACGTCGTCGCCGCGCATTACACCACGCTCCAATTTGAGGCCACGTTCTACGACAAACCCGTCTTGTTGCTGGCCCGCAGCGCCTGGTGGGGGCGCGACGCCGCTTACGAGGTGGAATTTCCGGAAGATTTGCCGGCCATGCTGGCCGCCGCCCTGCTGCGCCGCGACTGGCCCCGGCTTCAGGCCAACGCCCATGCGTTTATCACCTGGGTGATGGACCAGTTTCTAATTGGTTGCACCGACCGGGTGCCCGCCCGGAGAAATCTCCGCGATTTCGCCCATTTTATCGCCGCCACCTCACTGGATGCGCGCCGCCTGCCTCCGCCTGAAGTGCGCTGGGAGCGCACCGGGCAGGCCATCGAAGCCTTGAAAGTCGGTCGTTCCTCCGGTTCGGTCATGGGCGGAGCCCTGCCTCCGTTGGCACCGCCGGTCGTGCCTTTCCCTGTGATGGGGCTGAAGAAATGCCCGGCGGTTTCACCGGCGCCAATTCCCGCAATCCCAGGTGTCAGGGCGGGCAAGCCCATGATTTTCAACGCTGGCAACATGGGCAGAAAGCCGGCTGCCCCGCCCCAAGCCCCGCCGGAATCAGCGGGATTGACCCTCCCGGCCAGCCTGTATTCCCATGGTTCCAAAGGTCAGCATTCGTATCCATGAATCCTCCGCTGTCTCCCCCCCCCGTTCTGCCCGCCGATTTCTGGCAGCGCGACGAATCGCTGCGCCGGGCCGCTGAGTTGCTCGAACAAGGCGCCGGGCGGGTTCGGGCCGTTTCCTTTGACTTTTTTGACACTCTGGTCTGGCGGCTGGTCGCCAAACCGGCGGACGTTTTTATTGAGGTCGGCCACCGCCTCCGGCAACAGCAGGCCCTGCCTCAAACGATTTCAGCGGAAGATTTTGAAACCCTGCGGCGGCTGGCGGAATACAAGGTTCGCGAACGCCAGAAACTCAAAGATGCCGCCTGGGAGGATGTCTGCCTGCTGGACATCTACCGCCAAATGGACGCCGTGTTGACCGACCCGGCGGCGGGTGCGGCCATTGAATGCGCCGTGGAAAACGATCTTTGCCAAGTGAATCCCGTCATCGCCGGATTCATCCGGCATCTCCGGGAGCGCGGACTCCGAATCCTGATTGTCTCCGATATTTATCTAAGCGCCGATCATTTGCGCGGGATTCTGCGGGCCAACCATTTCGATCCCGCCCTCTTTGAGACCATCCTGACCTCCTCGGATGCCGGCGTGTGCAAGGGCAGCGGCAACCTGTTCCGGCGTGCGCTGAAAAACCTGAAGCTCGGACCGGATGAACTGCTGCACCTCGGTGACAATCCCGGGGCGGACGTGGCGGGTGCCCGCCGGGCCGGCGTGCGCGGCTGCCATTACCGCCAGACCACCCCCGAAAGTCCCTCCATCCTGGACCGTGAAAAATTCCTGGCCGGCGCCCAAACCCCGCCGTTCAGTTTCGATTCCCTCCGCCTGCTCGCCGCACGCCAGTTCGCCGGGGAATCCGCCGGGGATTTCTTCGGTCGTTCCGGTGCTTTTCTGCTGGGACCGTTGCTGACGCGCTACGCCACCTGGGCCTGCGAACAGTTTGTCGCTGCCGGCGTCCGCAAGGTCGGGGCCTTCATGCGCGAGGGGGAAATGCTGGGCGCTTTGCTTCAACACGAGAGTGACGCCATGGGTCATGGTCTCGAGATCATGCCCCTGTATGCCAACCGCAAATCCACCGAACTGGCCGCCATCGGCCAATTGACCGCCGACAATGTCATCGGCTGGCTGGAACGCCGTCAATCGCTCTCCGTCAGAACCATTCTGGAGCATTTCGGTCTGGACCCGGCGGGCCTGCGCAACCTGTCCTTTCCAATTGACGAGAAAGCCGGCACCCGCGAACGCCTGCTCGAACTCGCCAAATATCTTTTCTCCCCCGGGATCGCCGAACGCATCGAGGCCCGGAGCGCCATGGAGCGCCGCAAGATTATTGATTATCTGCGCCCCTGGATCGAGGCCGGCACGCCCATTGGCGTGTGCGACATCGGCTATAACGCCTCCGCCCAGGCCCAGCTCCAGCGCATCCTTGAACTGGAAGGTCATCCCGCGCGCTTCATCGGTTGCTATCTGGTCACATGCCAGCGGACGGCTTTTCGGCTGCTTGACGGGCTGGACGTTCGGAACTTTCTCGGCACTTTCGGCCGGCCGTACTCTCAATACCAGGCCTTTCTCCGTTCCCCCGCCTTTGTGGAACAGTGTTTGTGCGCGCCCACCGGCACCACGCTGGGGTACCAGCGGGCGGCCGATGGTTCCGTCCAACCCGTGTTGGACGAAATGCGCTTTCCCCCGGAATTGTTGCGGTGTCAGCGGGCTTTCAAGGACGGCGTGCTGGTCTTCCAAAACCTCTGGATTTCCTTGCGCGCCCAAAAACCGGAGTTGCTGGGCGGCCGGACCGATGATTCCCGCCGCGTCCTCGCCGGGTTGGACGGCAGTTGCAGCACCACCCTGGCCCGGGCCACGGCCTTTCCCCTGCCGGACGAACTGCTGCATTTTGGCTCCCTGCCCCTGGACGATTATTATTTTGCCGAAGGCGTCAAAACGATTTGCAGCCCCCAGGAACGCGATTTGGTGCGAGCGGGCGGTTACCCCAGACTGCTCACCGAACTGGGCGTGCTCTGGCCCCAGGGAACCTGCCTCCTCGACAATCCCCAGGTCGCGACCGATTTCTTTTCCTGTGGCAAGTCCATGCTGCTCTGCAATCCCACCGGCGACAATACGGGACTGCCGGTGGAATTGACCATCATCGTTCCGCCCCAGCGCGACATCGGGGCCATGCGCGAATGTCTCAACCGTCTGAAGCCGGTGGTCAGCCGCAATCCGCGTTGGGAAATTATTTTGCCCGCGCCCTTGGATGACATGGAAACCAGGCTTGTTTCCCAAGAATTCCGCCGCGAATTCAAGCGGCTGCTGGTCTTGGAACGCCAGCCCAACCAAACCTTCATCCAGCACTTGAATTCGGTCGTGGACGAGTCCCTGGCCTCGTTCATCATGATTTTTGACGGGGATATGCGGTTGGCGCCGGACTGGGATGCAACCCTGTTGCGCGCCGTGCGTTCCGCGCCGGGGGTGGCCGTTGTTTTCCCCACGCCTCCGCCGGCTCTCAAATCGGAAATTCCCGCGCCGGAGAATCTCTTGAACGCACTTCCCCGGACCTTTCTCTTCCGTCGCTCGGCCTTTATCGAGGGCCTCGGGTTCAATGAAAAGCTCGGCCTGCCGGCAGCAATCTTGAATCTCACCTTCCAAATGCAACAGTTGGGATTGAAGCCCGCGTTCTGCCGTGCCGGACTGGTCGGAGCGCGGCCGGTGGCCGCCAGCCCGATTCCGCCGGCGGAGGCTGAATTCCTAAAGCGTCACTGGCCGGATTTTTCCAGGCGCGTGGCCGCCCTGGTGTCCGAACCTTCCGCCGCCCCGGGGCCCGTTGGCGCCGGTGTCGTGGTGGTCAACTGGATTGGTTCCTTCCTGGATCACGGCAGTCTGTCGCAGGTTAATCGCGAGCTGGCGGCGGCGCTCAAATCCTCTCCGGCCGTCCGTTTGCAGCGCGTTTCCAATGGCGCGCCGGTGGCCCCGGGTTGGGAGGGACTGGCCCGCGAAATCTCCACCACCATTTCTGCGGATGCCGCCGTGACCGTGCGCCATGCCTGGCCCCCGGATTGGAAACGCCCGCTCACCGGCAAACTGGCCGTCATTCAACCCTGGGAGTTCGGCTTTTTGCCAGCGCAATGGGTCGAGCAGGCCGCCCGCGTGGATGAATTCTGGGTCCCTTCGGAATATGTCCGCCGCGTCTATCTCGAGTCCGGCGTGCCCGCCGCCAAGGTTGTGGTTGTCCCCAACGGTGTGAACCCGGATAAGTTCCATCCCCAGGCCCCGCCGGCCCAACTCGCCACGCAAAAAAAGTTCAAATTTCTCTTTGTCGGCGGCACCGTTTTCCGCAAGGGGCCCGATCTGCTGCTCAAGGCTTATCTGGAGAATTTCACGGCGGCGGACGACGTCTGCCTCGTCATCAAGGATTTTGGGGGTCAGGGCGTTTATGCCGGACAAACCTTTGAAGCCAGCATCCGGGCGGCCCAGGCCCAACCCAACGCTCCCGAGATTCTCTATCTTAACCAGGAATTGCCGGCGGATGCGCTGCCCGGTCTTTACACCGCGTGTGATTGCCTGGTCCTGCCCTATCGCGGCGAAGGTTTCGGCCTGCCCGCCCTGGAGGCCATGGCCTGCGCGCTGCCTGTGATCGTCACCGCCGGCGGGGCCACTGATGATTTTGTCCGCGACGATTTTGGCTGGCGCATTCCCGCCGAACGCCGGATTTTTGGCCGGGAGATCAGCGGTCTGAAACTGGCCGGCGACGGCTGGCTGTTGGAACCCGATGTGGCCGCGCTCGGCCGGTGTCTGCGCGAAGCCTTCGCCGACCCCGCTGAAGGCCGGCGGCGCGGACAACTCGCCGCCCGGCATGCCGCCCAATGTTGCACCTGGGGACATTCGGCCGCCCTGGCCGCGCAACGGCTGGCGGCTCTGGGCGCGGCCGCCCGGCCGGCCAGTCCGGAGACGTCCCCGACGGGGCCCGTTGCCAAAGCCGCCCCCGCCGTGCGGGGAAAAATCACTTTGCCGCCCTGCGCCCTGCTCGGACACCTTGCCGAAGCCCGGGAATTGCTCCACCGGAAAAAGCACCGCGCCGCGTGGGAGTCCGTGCTGGCGGCGCAGGCGCAGCGCCCGTTCCATCCCGAGGCCTTTTTGCTGCTCGCCGAAATCGCCCGGTCCGTCGGGGCCGGCCAGACCGCCCGATTGTGTGCCGAACACGCCCGCAGCCTCGTCCCCGGTTGGAAGCCGGTCAAAAAATTTCTGAACCAGCGCCTGAATGGCAACGTGCGCCACGACTGGCTCAAACTGCCGGACCATCTCCGCGCCTCCGGTTCCCCGCGCCTGTCCGTCTGTCTCATTGTCAGGAACGAGGAGAAATTCCTCGGCCAGTGCCTGCAATCCATTCGCGGGCTCGCCGCGCAAATCGTCGTGGTGGACACGGGTTCGACCGACCGCACTGTGGAGATTGCCAGGGAACACGGCGCGGAAGTTTATGACTTTGTCTGGGCCGACGATTTCAGCGCCGCGCGCAACGCCGCCTTGGAACACGCCACGGGCGATTGGATCCTCATGCTTGATGCCGACGAGGAATTGTCCGCCGAGGGCCGGGGGAAACTGGCGCCGGCCATGAGCCTGCCCGCGGTCATGGCCTGGCGTTTGCCGCTCGTGGACGTGGGGCGCGAAGCCAACGGCTTCACCTATGTGCCCCGGTTTTTCCGCAACGCGCCCGCGCTGTTTTACGTGGGCCGCATTCATGAGCAGGTCTTCAGCAGCGTCCAGGTCCGCTGCACCGAATGGGGATTGGAGAACCGGATCGGTGAGGCGACGCTCATCCATCACGGCTACACGGCGGAAATGATGCGCGACCGCAATAAAGTTGAGCGCAACCTGCTGCTCCTTGAACGCGCCATCGGCGAGATGCCGGACGAACCCCATTTGCTGATGCATCTCGCCCTGGAGTTGAACCGGTCCGGCCGCGAAGCCGAGGCGCTGGAGCGCGATCAGGAAGCCTTTGATCTTTTGTCGTCCAAACCCCCGGGGGAAATCGTCCCCGAACTGCGCGAAACGCTGCTGCTCCAATTTGCCACGCACCTGATGGCGGCGAAGCAGTTTGACGGGGTCGTGAGCGCCCTCACCTCGCCGCTGGCCGAAATGGCCGGCGGGTTGTCGGCCTCCATGCACTTCTCGCTTGGCCTGGCACATTTCGAACTGAGGCGGTTCCGTGAAGCCGCCGATCAAATGCGCCAGTGCCTGGCGAAGCGCCGGGCGCGGAGTTTCTCCCTCGTCCAACGCGAGATTCACACCGCCGCGCCCCATCATTCGCTGGCCCTGAGCCTGGCGAACCTGGGCGAAACGGCGGCGGCGGACCTGGCCTTTCAGGAAGGGCTCAAGGAAGCCGTCCAGGGCGGGAACCTGCGGCTGGATTACGCCCGGTTTCTGGCCGTCAATCAACGACCCGTGGACGCCCTGCGCCTGCTGCATGAGGCGGTGACCCGCAACCCGCTGGATCTGGAGGCCTGGCGGCTGGGCGGACAAATCGCCCTGAGCCGGCCCGAGTTCCTGAAGTTTGCGCGGGACTGGACCGCCGAGGCCATGAAACATTTGCCGGAGGATGTCATCCTCATCGTGCAGCGCGCGGAGGCGCTCATGTTGAGTGAGGACCTGTCCGCCGCGCTTGAATTGTGGGATCAACTGTGGCAGCGCGCCCCCCAGCCGACCGTGCTGGCCGGGTTGATTCTGTGTGAACTGGCGGAGTCCGCGACCACCCACGAGCCGCCTGAAGATCCGGAGGAGGCGGAGGTGAGCCGCGCCTTCATCAGTTGGTATCGCAAGCTCATGGCCGTGAAGGGACACAAGACCATTTTGCGGGTGAATGAACAGACCGACAAGTTGGGCCGCGCCCTGCCCACGGCCGCCCGGATGCTGAACGCGGCCATGGCCGAGGCGGCGCAGGCCGGGGCGCCCTGCGCCTGATTCCAGCTTTGGGCGGTGGCCGGCCGAACGGACGCGGCCGGGCCACCGCAAACCCCCGCCAAATCCCGCAAGGAAAAAATATTCGCCGGTCATTTTCGTTACCTAGTAACGCGATGGACTGTTGATTCTGCTTGACACCGTGTGCAAGTCATTGGTTTTAAATGACTTGTGCCGAAAGCCTGCAACCCCGGCCAAAAGGGCAAATCGCGTTACTAGGTAACGAGGCCGGTCAATCCCCCCCGCCCATGAACCTCAACCGAGGTGGAGCGATGAGGGTCTTGAACTGCCCGGCCGGGGTTTGCGAGAGTGGGACAGGCTTCCAGCCGGCCAGTCCCCGGTGACCGGCTGGAAGCCTGTCCCACTTGGTGAAGACGCCCCGGTTCAGGGGCGCAATGCGGCAAGTTTTGTTTGGTGCCGGCAGATTCATCCCGCGGGTTGTTATACGCGTATAAGGACACGGCTTTACGAGAATGGCATTCGAGTGCAAAATGCTCCTGAAGCAAACAATCAAACTTAACATCATTTATGCGTGTGTTTGTCACCGGGGCCACCGGATTTGTCGGTTCGGCTGTGGTTCAGGAGCTCCTCAAGGCGGGCCATCAGGTGGTCGGTCTTTGCCGCTCGGACGCGGGGGCCCGGGCGCTGGTGGCCGCGGGGGTTCAGGCGCATCGCGGCCATCTTCAAGACTTGGAAAGCCTGCGCCGTGGAGCCGCCAGGTCGGATGGCGTGATTCACACGGCTTTTGTCCACGACTTCTCGAAATTTGAAGAAAACTGTGAAATTGACCGGCGCGCCATTGAGGCGCTCGGCGATGCGCTGGCGGGCACAAACCGGCCGTTGGTGATCACCTCGGGAACCGGCATGGGCAGTCCGGCACCGGGCCGGCCCGCGACGGAAGACAACTTTAATCCCAATCATCCGAATCCTCGCAAATGTTCGGAATTGGCGGGTGCCGCCGTGGCGGGGCGCGGGGTGAACGTATCGGTCGTGCGCCTGCCGCAGGTGCATGACGAGCACAAGCAGGGCCTCGTTTCCTGCTCAATCGCCCTCGCTCGTGAGAAGGGGATCTCAGCTTATATCGGCGACGGATTAAACCGCTGGCCGGCGGTGCATCGGCTCGATGCGGCGCCCGTCTATCGGCTGGCGCTGGAGAAGGGGGTTGCCGGGGCAAGGTATCATGCGGTGGCTGAAGCGGGGGTTACGGCCCGGGAGATCGCCGAAGCCATTGGGCGGGGCTTGAAAATACCGGTCGTTTCCAAGTCCGGCGGGGAAGCCGCGGTTCATTTCGGCTGGCTGGGCATGTTTGCCGGGATGGATATGCCAGCGTCCAGCGCCCTGACGCAGCAACGGCTGGGATGGCACCCGACCAACCAGCCTGGAATGATTGCCGACCTCGACCAGATGAATTATTTTTGAACAGCGTCGTGCGAAAAGGCAAGCCGCCTCTTTCCATTGCCCGTCGGTCTGAAAATGGCCGGCCGATTTGGGCTGCACCGCCCAACGGCCGCCAGGTGAGAGCCCACGGCTGACAGGGGGAAGGAGGCCCCGTTCACTCCCCCCGCCGGTTCTGATTGGTTTCCTGCGTCCGGCCGCCGGCTTCATAGTATTTGATTTCGCGTGGCAGACTGGCCGTCAGCGCGTTGTTGGTCTGGGCGGCGGCCAGCGCGGCGGCCTTCCGGGCGGCGGCGGCGGCCTCCGGCCAGCGGCCGGTTCCGGCGTAGGCCGCCGCGAGGGTGCGCAGAATCGCCGGATTCCCCGCGCCGGTTTCGTCCCGGGCCTGCTCCGCCAGCGCCACGGCTTTGGCCGCGTCCCGCAGCGCGGGATCGGCGGCGGTGGCCAGCAGCCACGCCAGATTGTTTTGCACGTCCGTTTGCCCCGGTTCCCTGGCCAGCGCCTGTTGCCAGCAGTCCCGGGCCCCCTTCAGGTCCGCCTGCTGAAAACAGGCCGCCCCGAGCCGGGTCCACGCCCCGGCCAGGTCCGGGCGAAGGCGCAGGGTTTGCCGGTAACACGCGGCGGCTTCGGCCGGCCGGCCTTGTTGCAGAAATGCGTTGCCCAGGCGCTCCCAGCGCGCCGGCGGATCCCCCGGGAGGGACAGGGTCTTGACGAAGCAGGCCAGCGCGCCTTCCGCGTCCCCGGTGCGGAGCAGGGCCGCGCCCAGGTTGTTGCGGGCCTGGTTGTCCGCCGGGTTGCATTCCAGCGCCCGGCGGTACTCGGCGATGGCCCCCGCCAGATCCCCCTGGGCGGACAAGGCCGTCCCCAGGTTGAAATGGGCGTTCTCCTCGGCGGGCTGGCTTTGCAACACCCGGCGGTACTCGGCGATTCCTTCCCCGGTCCGGCCCTGTTTCACCAGGACATTGCCCAGGTTTTCGCGGGCCGCCGCGTTGGCCGGATCGTCCGCCAGCACCGCCTGATCCTGCGCCTCTGCGCCCGCGAGATCCCCTTGCGCAAACAGCGCCACCCCCAGATTGACCCGCGCCGCCGCATAATCCGGCCGGTACACGAGCGCTTGGCGATACCGCGCCAGGCCTTCCGCCAGCTCCCCCTTTTGGATCAAGTGCGATCCCAGGTTGACGCAGGCCACGTAATTTCCCGAAGTGCAGGCCAGGGCCCGGTTCCAGAGCGTTTCGCTGTTCCTCCAATAAGCGGTCTGCCGGTAACCGGCGGCCATCAGGGCGGCGACCGTCGCCAGCATCAGGCTGCCCGCCAGCACCCGCCGGTGTTTCCAGCCCGCCGTCGCCTCCGCCACCGTCCAGGTGGCCGCGATCAGCAGGCCGATGCCGGGCAGATAGGTGTAGCGGTCGGCATGGGCCGCGTCCTGGTTGATTTGCAGGAGTTCGCTGACCGGCGCCAGCATCCCCAGGAACCACAGCCAGCCCACGAGCAGCCAGGGGCGTTTTTTCCAGTCCGCCACCGCCAGGGCGGAAAGCGCGGCCAGCAGCCCCAACGCCAGCCCAACCTTCCAGACCGGCAGGGCCTCCGGGCCGCGGGGATAAGGATAAGGAATCGCCAGCCCCGAGGGGAACACCATCTGCCACAGATAACCCGCGCAGGACAGCACGGAGTTGCCCAGCCGTTCCCCCCAAGGAATCCGTTCGGCCGGCGGGATGACCAGGCCCGGGGTCAGCGCCGCCGCCACGCACGCCCCGGCGCTCAGGATCAACAGCGGGATCTTTTCCACGACCAACCGGACGAACTCGCGCGGGTGGTGACAGCGTCCCAGCGGCCAGCAATCCAGCAGCAACAGCACGCCCGGCAGGGTGGCCAGCATGCTTTTGGCCAGCAGGCCCAGGGCAAACAGGGCGGCCACCGCGACCCGCCCGGCGCGCGAAGGCCGGTACACCTGGCGGAGGTAAGCCGCCAGGGTCAGCATGAAAAACACCGCGCTCAACACGTCCTTGCGCTCGGACACCCACGCCACCGATTCCGCCCGCAACGGATGGATGGCGTAAACCGCGGCCACGAACGCGCTCCGCCAAAGCCGGCCGGTCATGCGCCGCAGCACCAAAAACAGCAGCACCACGCCGGCCGTGTGCAGCAGCACATTCACCAGGTGATGCCCGCCCGGACGCAGGCCGAACATCTGGCAGTCCAGCAGGTGCGAAAGCGTGGTGAGCGGTATCCAGTTCGCCACCTGCTCGTGCGTGAAGGCCCAGCCCACCGCCGCCAGGGACAGCCCCCCGGCCACCACCGGATTGTCATACACACAGACGTCGTCGTTGTAATTGACGAAATCAAAATGCACCGTCTGCGCGAAAACCACCCAGGTGATGACGACCAGCAACAGACAAATGCCCAAAACCGTCCGGCGATCCGGCCGACCCGCCGAACCGCTGCCGCCCGGAGGCGCGGGCCGTTCGCGCCCCGCCGGGTCGCGTTCGCGCCCGGCGGCGGATTCCTTCCTTCGGCTGACTGGCTTTGAACTTTGGCTCATGGAGCGGGGGTGATTGATTATCCACGGGCCGCAATTTGCTTGGCAATGGAAATCTCACCCTCCGGACCTTTCATCCAAAAACGGGCGCATCCGCACACTGCCCCCGAAAGGTCAGCGGGTGCCGCCGGAGCGCGGGACTGTGACCCGCAGCGGACACCTGGCAAATCCAGGCCTGAAAACTGCCTTCACTTCCCCTTGCCATCGGCGTGCGGCGGCTCACAGAGCCGCGCTCCGGGCCGGCGCTTCACCGTCCCATCGCCCGCCAGCCCAGTGAACCGCCTTTGGGCGTTCGTACCCGGAAGCGGCCTGAAGGCCGCGCGCCGCCAAACGCCCGGCGCGCAAACGCCGCCCCGACAAACCATTATACACCCCGGATTCCCCGCGTCGGCGAGGGATCCGCCGGCCATCTTTCCCTCCCGGCGTGACCGGAACCTCGCCAACATTGGCTCGTGGCCACTGGGGCAGGCTCTACCTAGCAACGGGATTTGGTCTTTTTGGCGGTGTTCGACACTTTCGCCGCAAGTGGCTCAAATCCAACGGGTTGCCTATGATGTCAAGTGGAATAATGGCCCCGGCTCGTTACTGGGCAACGAAAATGTCCGGTGATTAATTTTTTTGCCGCTCCCGGTTTTGCCAGCCCGGCCCGGACCCAACCCGCCCCACCTTCACGGCCGGGAACGGGCGTTCGTCCGGCATTGCCCTCCGAAAGGTCAGCGGGTGCCGCCGGAGCGCGGGACTGTGACCCGCAGCGGACACC
>CAZUBG010000025.1:27165-36380 GCA_964618545.1 uncultured Bifidobacteriaceae bacterium
CAGTGAACCGCCTTTGGGCGTTCGTACCCGGAAGCGGCCTGAAGGCCGCGCGCCGGGGCCGGCCCGGATGCGCCCCGCCCAAAAATCACCACAAATGGTGATGCTTTGTTCCTCCGCATTCTGTCAACCTATCCCTATTCCATGGCCGCCAACAGTGTATGAAAAAAACTTGGTCCGCCAAATCACGCCACCGTTTGTCATGGCGCGTCCCAACGGACGTGGGTCCGTAAATTAGTCCGGCCTGCCTGACGCACGATTGAACCAGCAACCCGTAATGACAGCCCAGCCTGCGTAAAGCCCAAGCAAGAACCCCAAACCCATAAGAAAATCCCATCAAAACATGAAAGCAACACCACTGCAGCAACTTATCCTCGGCGGCAGCCTGCTCCTGCTGGCGGGCGCCCTCAGTGTCCGGGCCGCCGGCACGACTTACACCGCCTCCACCACGGCTTCCGGCGATTGGAGCACCGCCGCCAACTGGGCCGGCGGGACCGCCCCCACCGGGAATCAGGCGGGCAACCTGGCCGTGCAGGGGGCGGCCGGCGTCACGCTGACGCTGGATGTGCCCGCCACCCTCGGACAGGTCAAGGACACGCAGGGCTCGGCCCGCAATTTTCAGATCAACGCCAGCGGCACGGTGGCCATGACGTTTGACAATACCGGCGGCTCCGCGAACCAAAACGGCGACGACAACGCGGCCATCAGTTCCAGTTCCAGCGGCGCGATGCTGTTTTATCCGAACATCATTATTACCAATACCGATTTGGAGGTCATTCAAACGGGATCCACCACTCCCAGCGGGGTGATTGGCACGCTGGGCGCCTCGACCATCACCACCTCCCAGGCGCGGAATCTGGTCTTGATCCAAAATGAAGGGAAAGCCGGACAAAAAGTTTTTACGATCAACAGCAGCATCAGTGGTGTCAACGGCGGTTTCCTGACCATTTCAAACGCCGGGCCCGGCACCGGCACCATGCTCCTGGCCGGTCCCGTCGGTCCCAATGCCAGCGTCGTCGAGGCGAGCACCGCCGCCAGCGGCCTGCTCCCCTCGACCCTGGAACTGGACAACAGTGCGAACAACTATACCGGACCCACGCTCGTCACCATCGGCACGCTGCTGTTGGGAGCCAACAATTCGATTCCCAGTGTCAGCAGCGTGGACGTGGCGGCGGGCGCCACCCTGAGCCTGAACGGCAAAAGCGACGTCATTGACGCCCTGACCGATGCCGGCATCGTGGACGGCATCAGCGGGACGCCCACCCTGACTGTGGGGGGCAATAACGGCGGCGGCACTTTCAGCGGCACCATCCAAAACACTGCGGGCACGCTCGCCCTGGCCAAAACCGGCACCGGCACGGAAATTTTGACGGGGGCCAACACTTATGCGGGTGCGACGGCCTTTAACGGCGGCATACTCAACGCCGGCAGTGCGGACGCTCCCGGTTCCTCCGGGCCGTTTGGCAGCGGCGGCACCCTTTCCTTTGGCGGCGGCACGCTGCAATACTCCGCGGCGAACACCCAGGATTATTCCAGTCGTTTCAGCACGGCGGCCAACCAAGGCATCAGCATTGACACCGCCGGCCAGAGCGTGACCTTCGCCACGGTGCTCGCCAGCGTCGGCGGCAGTTTGACCCTCAACGACTCCACGGGCACAGGCACCCTCACCCTTGATGCCGCAGAAACGTTCGGCGGCCAGACCACCATCACCAGCGGCACCCTCGCACTGGGAGCCGGGGGCGCGCTCGCCACCAATTCTCCGCTCAGCATCGCCGCCGGTGGCACTTTCGATGTCACCGCGCTCGGCGCCGCGTTTGATTATTTGTTCGACACCAACGCCACGCTGTCGGCCAGTGGCACCGGCACCGGCGGCACGGCGGCGGCCACGGTCCGTCCGGGAGCCGAGGGCATTTTTGACCTGGGCCATGCGCAGCCCGTCTCGCTCACCTGGGGCGGCGCCGCCACTGGCAGCGACAGCACGCATCCCGCCCTGGTGGTGGCGCAAGGCACGCTTCATTTGAGCGGCAACAGCATTACGGTGGTGGTTCCCGGCCCGGCGCTGGGCGTGGGGGTGTACACCCTGATCACGGCGCCGGCCATCACCGGCGCGCCCGGTTCCATTCCGTTGTTCACCGGTGGCAGCGGTCTGGCCCTCGGGGATGAGGCCAGCCTCTCCGTGGTCGGTGGCACCAGTGTGGTTTTGACCGTCACCCTCTCCCCCGC
Source organism: uncultured Bifidobacteriaceae bacterium (assembly GCA_964618545.1). Classification (GTDB taxonomy): domain Bacteria; phylum Verrucomicrobiota; class Verrucomicrobiia; order Limisphaerales; family UBA11358; genus UBA11358. The sequence continues at coordinate 29,386 of CAZUBG010000025.1, forward strand.
CATCGTGGGCGCGTGGGAGGTGGATGCCGATGGCGCCTGGACCACCGCCGCCGATTGGAGCAGCAATCCCAATTATCCCCGCAATGCGGGGGATGTCGCCATCTTCGGCCTTGGCTCGGCCTTGCGCACCGTCACGCTCAACGCCAGTGAATCCGTCGGGGCGCTCACCTTCAGCAACAACAATTCCTTCGTGATCGCCAATGGCGGCGGCACCCTGACCCTGGACAACAAAGGCTCCGGCGTGGCCGTGAGCGTGACCGGTGGCGCCCACAACGCGGTGGCCGCCGCCGTGGCCCTGAACGACAACGTCGTGGTCACCGTGGCCGCCGGCGAGGCCCTGGCGCTGGCCGGAAAGGTCAGCAACGCTGCCGCCGTCAAAACCCTCACCTTCAACGGCGCCGGCACCGAAACCCTGGCCGGGGCGAACAGTTACGGACCCGCCGCCGGGACCGTGGGCACCACCGTCAGCGGCGGCGGCACCCTGCAAGTGGCCGCCAGCACGGCGCTGGGCGCGGGGGATGTGAGCCTCTCCGGCGGCAGCACCCTCCAGGCCGGCGCGGCCGTGAGCGTGACCAATAATCTTGACCTGGCCGATGTCGTCACCGTGAACAACAACGGCTACAACCTCAGTCTGAACGGCACCCTGAGCGGCGGCGGCAGCCTGACGAAAACCGGCGCGGGCACGCTGACGCTCAACGGCAGCAACACCTATATTGGCAACACCGTCGTGGAGGCCGGCGTGTTGAGCCTGCCCTCCGCCAATGCGGTGACGGCCCCCGCCATCGTCCTGGAGGGCGGCGATTTGCTGGGCGACGGCACCTTTGCACTGACCAATGACCTGGACATCGGACCGGTCTCGGGTCCGGTGGGCACCAACGCCTGGCTGGACGCCGCCAGCGGCCAGACCTTCACGGTCAGCGGGGTCATCGCCAGCGCGGGCAACAGCGGGGCCAACAACCTCATCATCAACAGTTCGGCCGCGAATGCGGGAATGGTCGTCCTGTCCGGCGCGAACACCTTTGCCGGCACCACGGTGATCTCCAACGGCACGCTGGATGTGGCCAACCCGCTGGCCTTGCAAAACAGCGTTCTCAATTACAACAGCGGGACGCTGGTCTTTGACGGCAGCATCACGGCGGCCACGCTGGCCGAATTGACCGGCGCGATCAGTTTGGGCCTGACCAACCAAAATGGCTCGCCGGTGACCCTGACGGTGGGCGGCAACAACGCGAATGCGGAATATGCAGGCAACCTCAGCGACGGCGGCCTGGGCGGCTCCCTCGTCCAAACCGGCACCGGCACGTTGATTCTGTCCAACGCCAACCACACCGGCAACACCACCATTGACGGCAGCGCGGTGCTGACCATCACCGGCGGCTCCTTCGGTTCGTCCGGCAGCACCATCACCCTCGGCAATGGCGGAGGTGCGGCCACCCTGAACGTCAGCAGCGGCACGGTCACCGCCAACCAGTTGAACAACGGTCTCGCGGGCGGCTCGACCGGTTGCGCCGTCAATCTCACCGGCTCGGCCAACGCTTCCTTTAACGGCGTGCAACTCGGTGCCGGCGGGGACACTTCCGGGCCCCTGACCATCAACACCACCGGCTCGGTTTCCCTGGGAAACCTGGTGGACTATAAGGACATTCAGGGCACGGGCCCCGCCACCGGCAGCGGTCTGGTCATTGACAATGGTGTGGTGACGGCCACGAGCGTCATCATCCAGGACACCACTTCCGGGGCGGACATGAACCTCAACGGCGGTTCGCTCACCATCGGCAATGCGTCCTCCACCGGCGCGTTTGAAGTCGGCAACGGCGCCAGCGTCCGCGGCGGCTGGCTGATGGTGACCGGCGGCACGCTCACTTATCTGGGCTCAGACGGCCTGTTGATGATGCCCAATGCCTCGAGTGCCAGCGGCGCGTTCTTCACCGGCGGGACGGCCACCCTGACCGGCATCACGCTGGATGACGGGGCTGAGGCCGGCGCGAACAGCACGCTCACGATTTCCAATGGCGCCACGGTTTATCTGGGCAGTGTGGGCCTCGTGGATTCCGACCCCACCCTCACCAATGAAGTCGTCATTTTGGGCAACGGCACCCTGGGGGCCATTGCGCCCTGGTCGTCGTCGGTGCCGATGACCCTGACGAACACGCCCACCCTTCAGGCCGCCGATGTCTCGGGGACCGAACAAAACATCACGCTGAGCGGGATTTTGTCCGGTTCGGCCGGGTTGACCAAGACCGGAGCGGGCACGCTGTATTTGACCGGCGCCAATACCTACACCGGGCCGACGGCCATCAATGCCGGCACCCTGAGTCTGGGCGGCCTCGGTTTGCTGGCCACCACGAACCTGGTGGTGGGTGGCGGAACCACCTTTGACGTGTCCGGTCTGTCGCCCGTCTTCACCCTGGTTTCCGGCCAGACGCTGACGGGCGGCGGCGCGGGCGCCACGGTCAACGGCCCGGTGAACTTTGGCTCCGGTGCGCTGGCCGTCAATTACACCAGCGGAACCCCGGCCCTGGCCGTGGCCGGCAGCATCACGGCCGGCAACAACAGTGTGAGGGTGAATGTTCAGGGAGCGGCGCTGGGGGCCGGCAATTACAAGCTTGCCACCTACTCCGGCGGCGGCAGCGGATCGTTCAACGCCACGCCGGTGATCACCGGCGCCGGGCTGGCCGGCAACACGGCAGGGGTCATCACCAACGGCAACGGCCTCATCTCCCTGGTGGTGTCTTCCAGCGTCAACCCCGCCCCGACCAACCTCGTCTCGTCCTATAATGGAACCAATCTGACCCTGAGCTGGCCGGCGGACCACACCGGCTGGCAGTTGCAGGTGCAGACCAATGGCCTGGGCGCGGGCCTGGGCACCAATTGGTATACCATCCCCGGTTCAACCGCCACCAACCAGGTGATTGCGCCGGTCAGTGCGACCAACGCGACCGTGTTCTTCCGCATGTTTTGGCAGCCACAATAAAGCATCCGGCGGGGATTTTTGTCGAACTGTGGGTTGTGCGACCAAGAGGGCGGGGTGCCGGTTGGGTTCCGGCGCCCCGTCCGTTTTTTGACTTTTTAGGACGACGACAAACCACAACCACTTCGGGGGCCCGCCGGAGCGCTGCCTTCAGGCCGCTTCTGCGCACGCATGGGCGCCGGCGGTTCGCCTGGCTTTTGCTCTCGCGTGAAAATGCCGGCGGGCCGGCAAGACCGTAGTCTTCATGCTTGCGCTGACGCGCCCGCCACGCCCGGTGAAGGCACCGGGCGTACAGGGCGGAGGCCGCCAACCGGCAGGCCGGGTCCCGTGACCCGGCGGCGGTCGAGCGTCCCGGCCCGATCCGGAAATGGAGTGCGACCTTTCCCGTCCGTGCGGTGGAACCTTTTCTTTGGTCAATCCTCACAATTGGGAACGGACAGTACAAACAGGAAAAACCATTGCCAGAGATGCCATGAAACAGATGAAAATGAACCAAAGATCGCGCTTCCTGCGTTTTGCCCCGGCCATCATTGCGGGTTGGGCCGCCGCCACCAGTGCCGGTGAGGCGCAGGGGGTCAGCGGGGTCACGGCCACGCTCAGCGGGGCGCCGGGTGCGGGAAATACTTATGATTACACCCTGACGTTGTTTAACGGCGGGGCGACTCCGGTCGAAGGCTTGTGGTATGCGTGGATTCCCGGAGCCTTTTACCTGCCCAGCCAGCCTTCCAGCGCCGCCGGGGGCAGTTCGGGTTGGACGGGGTCCATCGTCAATAATTCCATCCAATTCAAAGGCGGTGCGGGGACGGCGCTGGACCAGGGAAGCTCGGATGCCTTTGCGTTTGTGACCACGGATTCGCCCACGGCGCTGGCCGGGGACACGGGCGGCGGGGTTCCGATTGGAACGTCGTACGCCTTTCCGGGTGCAGTGGGTGGCAATGTCACGGGGGCCGAGGAGTTTGTAGTGCAGTCGGTGCCGGAACCCTCGGCGCTGGGTTTGTTGGCGGCCGGTTCGCTGTTTTTTTGGGCGATCGGGCGAAAAATGACAGAATAGAGGAGGGGGTTCGGGGGCGGGGCCGGGTTTTTTCCCAGTGTCCGCCGCAAGGTCTTCCATGGGGGGCGTCCCCTGTTGTTGCTTGAGAAAATCAAGGTGCCGCCGGAGTTGGCGGAGCACCGGCTCCGGCTGGCGTTTGATTTTCCCCCAGGCAAAATCCCGGGCGTGCTCAGGGCGCAACCCTGGCCTGGTTTGGGGCTCAAGGCCTCGACGGTTGACCGGTTCTCACAAAAACGGCGAGAACAACCGGGCGATGGCGTCGCGCAATCGGGCGGGGACGGTTCGTTCGTCCACTTCGGCGAGGGTCACTTCGTGCGCGCCCTCGAGTTTTTGTCCGATGATCCGCTTCATGACCAGGGCGAAATCGTGGTCGTAAGCCTCCACGTTCAACTCGAAGTTAAGACGCAGACTGCGGGTGTCCCAGTTGGCGGAGCCGAGCAGCACCCAGTGATCGTCCACCACCATCAGTTTGGAATGATCAAAGGGCGGCGGGGTCAGCCACAGATGGCAGCCGCGTTCCAGCACCTGCCACCACATCGCCCGCGAGGCCCACTGGACAAACGGCAGGTTGTTTTTGGCCGGCAACAGGATGTCCACGCGCACGCCGCGCAGGGCGGCGAGGTTCAGCCCGGCGATCAGCCCGGGGTCGGGGAGAAAATAGGGGGTGATGATCTGGAGGGAGGTCTGGGCTTCGGCCAGGGCGGCGAGCAGGGTCCAGCGCAACTTTTCAAAATCGCCGTCCGGGCCGTCGGAGATCACCCGGGCGGTCACGCCGCCGGCTTCGGCCACTTCCGGGAACCAGGTTTCCCCTTCGAGGATTTCGCCGGTGGCAAAGGCCCAGTCGTTGACGAAAGCCTCCTGCAATCGCGTCACCACGGGTCCGTCCACGCGGAAGTGCAAATCGCGCACGGGCCGGCGGGGATGGGCGGCCAGCCGGTTGCCCTGGCGGAGGTTCATGCCGCCGGTAAAGGCGGTGCGGCCGTCCACCACCAGGATTTTGCGATGGTTGCGGAGATTGATCGTGGCCGCCCGCCAGGGGGACAGCAGGGACGAGGGCAAAAAGCGCGCGGTGGGCACCTGCGCGTGTTTCAGGCGGTGAATGATGGAGGGCCAGGAATAGCGGAGACCGGCGGCGTCCACCAGCACCCGCACGGCCACGCCGCGTTCGGTGGCGCGCCGGAGGGCGGCCACGAATTCCTGGCCGCAGTCGTCATTGTCAAAAATGTAGGAGGCGAGGGAGACGGATTTTTGGGCGGACCCGATGGCGGCGAGCATGGCGGGGAAGGCTTGATCGCCGTTGACGAGGGGCTGGATTTGATTGCCCGGGGTGAGGGGGTGACCGACCACGCGGCCGACGGTGCGGGCGAGCATTTCGAGATGGCGGGCCCCCTCTGATCCCGGCACGCCGTAATTGGCGGGGCCGGGGCGGCTGATGGTGTTGTGGACGCCCAATTGGATGGCGCGGCGGCGGATGCGGTTGACGCCCAGCAGGAAGTAGAGGAGGGAGCCCAGGACGGGCATGAGCCAGATGACGCCCAGCCAGAGGGTGGCCGCCCGGGCGTCGCGTTTGTGCAGGAGCGCGTGCAGGCAGGCCGGAATGGCCACGAGCAAATGAAACCCCGCGATCAGGTGCGGCCAGAAGCGGAGGATGATTTCGTGCGCGTCCATTGCCAGTATATTGACGGAAGCAGCGGAGGCTGCAAAGGAAAAGCGCGCGGCTGGCCGACCGCAGCGCGTGGAATTCGGATCAAAGCCCGGTACCGGCGTTTGCCGTCGGCTTGTCATTTGAGAGCGGGGAGTCATGTTGATTTCTCGTCGGCGGACAGGGTTGGGCAGTGGGAAAAGACCAAAGCGAAAAGCGGGAAAGCGGGAAAGCGGGAAAGGAAGAAAGGCAGGGGATTTTTTAACCGCGAAATACGCCAAAGAGGCGAACAAAGGCGGGGGTTTTTACCACGGATTTTACGGATTTTTTCTTTCCGCCCTGGTTCCCGCAATATTCCCCATTGGAATTTGGGGCCGGATGGTACATTGTAAGGATAAGATGTTGTCTTCTTTGGAACTCGTCAACGAGCCGGCGGATTTCGCCCGGCTGGCGGAACGCCTGCCCCGGTGGCGCGAGGTGCCCTTGTATCGCGAGGCGCTGCGGGCGGGGGGCTTTGCCGGCCTGCCGGTCATCGGCAAAAATGAACTGCGCAAAAACTTCCCCCGCAACTTTCTGCCGCCGGGGCAAAATCTGGACACGCTTTTGGAACAACAATTGGTGGAACGGGAGTATTCCTCCGGCACTTCGGAGGATCGCACCGCGGTGTTGTTCGGTCGGGGTTGGTGGGATGAGCAGGAGGGGCGGTTGTTGCGGTTGAACCGGGTGGTTGGCGGGGTGTTAAAGAAACAGCCCGCCGCGCGCCGGGTGGCCATCGTGCCGCCGGTGTGCAACGGGCTGGTCTGCTTTTCCAACTGGAATTCCCGGTCAGAGCGCACGGCGGGGCGGACGCTGTTTGTGAATCAGTCGCGCATTCCCTTCCTGCTGACGGAGGCCGAGCTGGCGCGCATGGCGGCGGAAACCGCCGGGTGGGAGCCCCAATTTCTCGACGCGGACCCGGTGCAGGGGGCCTGGTTTGCGTTGTACTGCGAGCGTGAGGGCATCGGCTTTCCGTCATTGAAATTCATCCTGTGCAGCTACGAATTTGTGAGCGTGGTACACCGGCGGATTTTGGAGCGGGTGTTCGGCGTGCCGGTCTTCAACCTGTACGGTTCCACGGAGACGGGCCACCTGTTCATGGAAAATGAGCGGGGCGAAATGAAGGACTGTCCCGAAGCGGTTTATTATGAGGTGGTCGCGGCCGACGAACGGGGCGTCGGGGAACTGGTGGTGACCACGCTCACGAACGACATCATGCCGTTGCTGCGCTACCGGTTGGGGGATTTGGTGGAGGTGGTCCAACGACCGGACGGCCCGGACCACCGGGTGCATGG
>CAZUBG010000026.1:0-35115 GCA_964618545.1 uncultured Bifidobacteriaceae bacterium
CGCTCCGGGACTCTGGCAAAACGCCGCCACGCCGGCGGCGACGCAGATGAGAAGGGGACGGGGAAGAAGCGGGCGGGGGGCAGGAAACCGGTGGCGGTGGCGCTGAGGTTGCGGGGATACCAGATTCCGGTGTTTGATGACCGCTCCTCGGGGATCGTGGTCCTGCATTGGAGCCGGCAGATCGGCAAATCCTATGTGCTGGCCGCGTGGGCGGTGGACCGGCTGATTACGAAGCTGGGGAAAAACGATGCCTGGCTGATCACCGTGCTCTCCAACTCCCGCGACAACGGCGCGGAGTTCGTCCGCAAATGCCAGGACGTCTGCAATCGCCTGGGCGTGGTCATGGAGGCCTCCGATGATTCCACCGATCTGAAATACGACAATATGCGGATGGAGGTCCGCATTGCCTGCACCTCCAAGGAAGGGGCCAGGCACACCGGCCGCATCAAGGTGCTCGCGGCCAATCCCCGCACGGCGCGCGGATTCAGCGGCGATCTCATTTTGGATGAGTTTGCCTTTCACGAAAATTCCAATGCGATCTGGGAGGCGGCGGAGCCGATCCTGTCCAGCAACCAGGAATTTCTCTGCCGCATCGCCAGCACGGGCAACGGCAAGCACAACATGTTCTACCGCCTGTGCGCCGGGCTGGGATCGGACCGGGGCGAGTATTTCCAATCGGTGGGCGGGTTCCGCGTCAGCCGGGTCACGCGGACGGCGGCGCATGGGATGGGGGTGCCGATTTTTGATCCGGGCACGCGGCGGTCCATCACGCCGGAGGAGGCGCGGCAGCAGGCGCTGGACAAGCGGGCCTATGACCAGAATTACGAGTGCAAGTTCAACGATGAAAACATGTGCCTGCTGACGCATGAGCTCATCCAGCAGGCGGAGCGCGGGGGGATTGGGATTGATGAACAGACCTGGTCGGCCGACAGCCTGGCGCGGATGTTCCGCGCCGAGGGGTCGCTGCATGCGGGCCAGGATGTGGGGCGGAACCGGGATCTCTCGGTGATTGCGGTGGTGGAGAAGTGCGGCGGGCAGCGGCGCGTGATTGCCATGCTGCGGATGGCGGGCCTGCGGCTGCCCCAGCAGCAGGACCAGATTAACACCCTCTTTGGGCTGCCCAAATTCCGCAGCATCAGCATTGACATGACGGGCCTGGGGCTGGGGCTGGTGGAGTATGCGCAGGAGCGGTGGCGCCGCCGCGTGCGCGGCGTGAATTTCAGCCACACGGAGCCGATCAACGATTTCATCCGGTCCGAGGGCCGCCTGGCGGAGACGGCGCGGGTGACGGAGAACATGGCGACGGAGCTGCTCGGTCATTTCGAGCACAAGACGATCACGCTGGAGGTGGCCTTGGATGCCGATGCGCTGGATGATTTGCGCAAGCCCGAGCGGATTGTCAGCGCGGGCGGCCGGGTGAGCATTGCGGCCTCGCGCAACGAGGCCGGGCATGCGGACCATTTTTGGGCGCTGGCGCTGGCCATTCGCGACGCCGGCCCGGCGAGCGCGCCGGTGGCGTTTGGCTTCCTGCCGGATCCCGTCCCGACGATTGGCAGCCTTGGCATGAAGGGCGTGTATCGGACGGTCAGCTTATGAAATTTTTTACTTATGAATCCCACTGGCAACTCTCATTTTAACCAGGCCCACATTGAATGGGCCATCCGGCTGCGGTACTCGCCGCTGCCGGAATTGGACATGGCCATGCTCACCAGTCAGTTGAACGCGTTCCGGATCGGGGAACTGCGCGTGGTCGGCAAGACCTGGGAGGTGATGCACGAGCGCGACGCCGAGCTGGCGGTCAATTCCGACAAGCGCAAGGCGGATGCGGCGGGGCTGGACTGGCAGGTGGTCAGCGACGGCTCGCTGGCCGGCGACCGGCACGCGGCCGCTTTGCAATACTTCTACGAACATCTCACCGCGACCAAGGCATTGGATCAGGATGCCTGCGGCGGCACGGATGAACTGGTGTATCAGGTGCTGTCGTCGCTGGACTACTATTACAGCGCGCATGAAATGCTGCTGCGCATTGACAATGCGGCGGCGCGGGAGGTGACGTGCGAATTCCGGCACACGCCCATCTGGTTTCTCGAGGCGCGGCGCGGGTACCTGGGGTATCTCCAGCACATCTTCGATCTCTACGGCCAGCCGTGTGTGAACGGCGAATGGCTCACGGCGGTACACCAGGGCTGGCTGCGGCCGCTCTCGGTGATTTACGCGCTCAAGCAGTACGCGCTGCGGGATTGGAACCAATTCAACGCCCGGTATGGCAGCGGTTTTCTCGACGCGCAAACCAGCGCGCAGGCCGGCACGCCGGAGTGGGAGCAGGCCATGGAAGCCCTGCGGAGGATGGCGAACGACGGCGCGGTGCTGCACAACGAAAGCACGTCGTTCAAATTTCTCGAGCAGTCGGCGCGCAACGCCCTGCCGTTCGAGCCGATGGTGCAGTGGTGCAATGCGCTCTACGCCAAGTGCTATCGCGGCGTGGACCTGGCGACGAGTTCCCGCAACGGTCAGACGGGCGCGCCCGGGCCGTCGGCCGCCAGGCCGCTGGGGGCGAGCATTCAGAAGGAGGAATACGGCATTTTCCTGGTGCGCGACGCCAAATGGGTGACCGGCGTGTTCAACGAGCGCATTGACCGGCCCATGATCCGCTATCTGTTCGGCCAGGAGCCGCGCGCGTGGTTTGTGCTGATGCCGCCGCTGAACGATTATCGCGCGGAGGATTTGCAGGTGCTGCAAACCCTGGTGCCCATGGGCCTGCGCGTGGCGCTGAAGGAGGTCTATCAGCGCTTTCACTGGAAGGTGCCCGAGGCGGAGGACCCGTGCCTGGCCCCGCCGGTGGCCGCGCTGGAAAGTGGCGGAGACGACCCTGTCGGCCCGGCGCCCTCACCGGGCGGCGTCGCTGCCACGGAAACGCCGGGTCAGGGGACCCGGCCTACAGTTGTCGGCCCGGCCCTGTCCGGGCAGGACCCGTCACCGGGCGGCTTGCCGCCCAAAAAGCCCAAAGTGGACGATGGTGAAACCATCCCCGCCCGCACCACGGACGCGGACCCCATTGCGCCGGGTGCGGACCCGGGGCGCTGGGCGCAGGTCGGGGCTCCGGCCATGCCGGACACGCAGGTGGACGCCACATGGGGTGGGGACGGCTTGTCCCCACAAATCCCTGCCACCGGAACGCCGGGTCAGGGGACCCGGCCTACAATTGTCGGCCCGGCCCTGTCCGGGCAGGACCCGTCACCGGGCGTTGTCCCTGCCACGGAAACGCCGGGTCAGGGGACCCGGCCTACAGTTGTCGGCCCGGCCCTGTCCGGGCAGGACCCCTCACCGGGCGTTTCGCCGGTCGAAAATCCAAGGAAAAATCAAAATTCAAGCCGCAAGCCCGCCGCCCATTTCAGGCCGGGCGCGGATGGCCAGACGCTGCCGATGCCCTCGCTGGGCTATGCGCTGCCCAATGATCGTGGCAGCCGGCGGGAGGGCGTGTTGCCCAAGTCAAAAACAAGGGAATCATTGTCTCCGGGAGCAGCAAAAAGCCGGACAAAGCCTCACTTTTCAACGTGCTGCGGGTCACAGACCCGCGCTCCGGGACTTGGGCAACCCGCCCGGGAGGAGGCTCTGACCAATTTGGTGAAGGCGGGCCTGGCGAATTCGCGGGCCGCGCAGGGCTTGCGGAGAAATTTAACCGTCGGCGCACCGAACCCGTTGCCCCAGCCCCCGTCCACCCAAACCGCTTAACGCATATGAACATGAACAAATCCCTCCCTGAACCCCAACGGGATTCCGTCTCCCAGCCCAGGGTTGCGCCCACGGCGCTACCCTGGGTAACCGTCCGCCTTGGACGACAACCCCAACGGGGTTGCGGCCCCTCGGGTGGCGGGCGGGTTCCGGGCCACAATCCCGTTGGGATTGCCAGACCGGCTGCCGATCAAATCCATGAAATTCCATTCGTACGCGGAAGCGGCCTGAAGGCCGCGCGCCTGGCGCCGGCCAATGCGCCGGAGCCTTGTCCCACCCTGGTCCTCGAGAATGCCGGTTCCATTGCCGAAGACGGCTGGTGCCTGATCGCCCCGTTTGGCGAGTGGCCCAAGACGCGGCTGTATCGCGAGGCCGGCCGGTTGCGCGAGCAAAAATACATCCAGGTGCTGGATGCGGCGGCGGCGGACGCCATGGTGGCGAAGGAAAATTCCTTCTTCGGCCGGCTCAAACGCGCGTTCATCGGCGTGCCGGTGTTCAAGGGCCATGGCGATTTGAATGAGGTGGATCCCGCCGCCCTCAGCAACGACCAGCAAAAAATCAAGCTGGGGGTGGTGGACCAGATCCGCAGGGGCGCGCGCGGTCTGGAGGCCCATTTCGCCCTGGATAACGACGGTGCCGAGGCCGTGCGGGCGGGCTGGAAATTCCCCAGCGGCTTCTGGTATGTGCGGCCTGACGGCACGCGCGGCGACGCCATCCTGGCCCGTCCGTTCAAGCTGATCTCCGTGGCGCTGACGCCCTGTCCGAACATCGCCGGCGTGGAATCGCTGGCGAACTCCGCCACCCTGGTGGCGGGCAAGGCGGGTCAGGCTTCCAGCCTGACGACGCCCAAGACCGACCGGCAGGATGCCGGTTCCACTTTCTCCAACCCCTCCGGCGTTGAATCCCTCGCCAAAGCCGGAGCGCATCCCAGCGAGGTCCAACCCAAGAACGAATCTGACATGAAATTAATCACCGGCTGGCTGCTGGCGCAGGGCGCGGCCCTGGCCAGCGCCGAGAATCCCACGGAACCCCAACTCCTCGAAGCCCTCCAGCGGCTGCACGCGTCCGCGGCGGCGGACGTGACGGTGCTGGGCAATGAACGGCAAACGCTCAGCGGCAAACTCGCCGCCGTGGAGGCCGAGCGCGACGGCCTGCGGCAGCAGGCCGGCGAGACCGCCACCGCGCTGGCCTTGGAACACACCGCCCGCGCCGCCGAGCGCCAGGGCCGCGCCGAAGCGGTGGCGGACCTGGCCCTCCAGCGCGGCCGGCTCACCGTGGCCCGGCGCGAAGCCCAGATCGCCGCGCTCGTCAACAGTGCGGATTTCGCGGTCGCCGCCGAAGCGCTGCTGCAGGGGCCCGTCGTGGTCAAAATGGCGGGCGAGGCCATGTCCGGCAAGCAGCAGGCCGGCCTCCCGAACGAGACGCAGCAGCTTCAGGCCGAGTACAGCCAGGCGTTCCAGACGGAGCTGATCGCCGCCGGCCAGAACCCGGCCCGGGCGCATCACCGCATCATGACCCTGCCGCAATACGCCGGCCTGGCGGCCCGGTTGCTGCCCAAGACAAACTGAACGACCCGCGAATAACACGAATAAACACGAATCCAAAAACCAAATATCATGAAACCATTATACATTGCTGACGCCACCACCGGTGGCAACCCCAAGCCGGAAACCCCGGCGGAACAAATTGCCCGCCTCACGAAGGCGCTCGCCGCCGCCAACGCCAAAATCGCGGCCTTTGAAGACGCGGACGAGGAGCGCGCGGAAATCGAAACCGCCGTGCGGCAAAGGATGGCCGTGGGCCTGAACCGGCCCCAGGCGCTCGCGGTGATCGAACGCCAGAAGCAATACGATGCGGAAACGCGGAAAGCGGAAAGCCTGAAGGCGGAAACGAAGAAGACCAAAACGATTTGACCGCCAAGGACACGCAAAAGACCGGTTAAAAAATCCAAAACACAAACATCAAAAAACATGCAAATGAAAACCATCACAAAAATCCTCACGACGGTGCGCGGCCTGCGTTCCCGCTTTGCAGCCAAACCAGTGGCCCTGCCGAATGCGCTGGGGCTGATCAATGAGCACGGCATCGAGACGCTGCTGCTCGACCCGCTGTCCGTTTACAACGTCGCCAATCCGGTGCCGACGCGGTTCCTGATCTATCAACGGGGCGCGAGCGGCTACCAGTACGGGGATGTCTGCACGGGCGGCCCGGGCGGGCCGCTGCCGCTGGGGGTGTCGGCGGATGCGCCGTACGCCGCCAATGACCCGTTCAACGTCCGCCGCCTGGGCGCGCGGCCGGGGCTGGAGCTGGGCGTGGCCGCCGCCAACACGACGGTGACGATTGACAAGCTGCTCGTGGCCGCCGCCGGCGGCCGGGTGCAGGACGTGACCACGCTGACGGTGAACGGCACCTACTGGGTGGTCGGCCGGGCGGCGGCGTCCGTGGCCGTGAGCAGTTCCACCGGCGAGCTGCCCTACGTGCCGTTTGATCCCTTCGAGGCCATTTATACGAATGGCATTTTGACGTTCCCGGCGAATCCGGCGTAAGACAAAGCTGAAATTAAGAAAACAGAAATTAAGCAAGCGGAAGGCAGAAATTTAACACAACAACCAAACCTCAAATGATTATGAGTGAAACACAAAAACCCTCGCCGACGGCGGTGGCCCTGAACAATGAGGCGCTGCACCGTTCGCTGCGCTCGCAGGGCGTGGCGCTGGCGAATGATTACAACAACCTCCAGCCGGGCATGGTCTGCCTGGCGAATGATTCCATCCTCCGCACGGCGGAGCCCATCACGGACCTGACGCTGTTTGCGGCGGGCTACGACGCGATGGCGGGCAACGGCCTGGTGAAGCTGCGCGATTTCCTCGCGCCGCCGCGCCCGACGGAGAGCCGGATTTTCCGGCTGACGTCGTACACGGAAAACGAGCCGTGGGAGACGGTGGATTACACGAAGGTCAAACGCGGGGTGCTGGCGGATTTTCCCGAGATCCGGCAGCGCACGGCCGTCAAGTCGGATCAACAGGGGTTCAACCGGGGGCTCTCGGTGATTCTGGACCGGGACGAACTGAAGTCGAAGCCGGAGTGGCAGCAGCTCCACACGAAGTGGCTGATTGACATCCTGAACCGCGCGACGATTCTGGAAACGATGGCGGTCTATTCGAGCGCGGCGCTGATGACTTCGACAATCTGGGACAACGAGAGCAATCCGGACCTGGATTTGAAGTCACGGATTCTGGGCACGGCGGACACGACGGGCTTTTACCCGCAGAACGTGGCGTACGGGGACAAGGCGCATCTGAAGCGCGCCAACGCCTACGAAGGTGAGTTGAACGCCGGGGCGCTGGCCCGGGCGGCGGCCTACACGGAGGAGCAACTGGCGGTGGCGCTGGGCGTGCCGAATGTGCTGATCAATGCCGAGCGCTATCAAAGCACGGCGACGGCGAAGCAGGAGATCATCGGCCAGAACGTGCTGCTGTTCACGGGCATCAAGGACGCGGGGCCGATGGACCCGAGCAACCTGGTGCGCCATGTCTTCAACGGCAATTTTGGCGGCGGGGAGTACGCGGTGTATCTCACCGACCTGGGCGTGAAGAAAATCGCGCTGACGGTGGAGAATTATGAACTGATCCACACGCAGCACACGAGCGGGATCCAAATGATCGCCATCAACTGAGTCCTGGCCGGACGGGCCAATCATTGACCCGCCCGGCATTATTCCAAACCAAAGATCCAAACAGCAAACATCAAAATCCAATGAAAAATCAAAATTCAATGATCAAAACACTCACGCGGGCGGTGCGCCGGCAGGTTTCTGCCTTCAGATTTCTGCTTTCTGTTTTCTGCGTTTCCGGCTTCAGTTTTTGCGCCCAGGCGCAGATCGGTTCCTATGTGCTGCCGCGCGTCACGGCGCTGTATGTGGGGACGCTGACGAACAGCCAGTCGGTGACCAACGTGTTTGTGGGGACCAACTTCCTGAATTACGGCGGTTTCCACCGGCTCGGGTTGTGGGCGACGGTGACGACGACGAACGCGACCGGGCTCAATGGGAGCGCGACGCTGAACGTGGACTTCAGCCCGGGTCCCGGGGCGGGCTATACGAACAGTCTGCTGGGCACCAACCTCATGTACACGACGGGCGCGCCGGTGAGCTGGGGCATTCCGCTGGCGGGCACGAACCTGGTGACGTTCACAAATCTGGACTGGCCGTGGGCGGATTCGGTGGCGCTGTTCAAGGGGACGAAACTGAGCACGGTGGCGACGAACAACCAGAGTTTCCAAATTGAAATTGACTCGGTGGTGACGCCCTGAACATCGGGGACGGGGATGGGGTCCAGGCGCTCGTCCCCGTCCCCAAACGCCAAACTTCAAACCTTATGAACAATTGGATCATTCTCACCACAACCGAGGTGCTCGCGCAGTTCAATGACAGCGAGACGAGCGCGTACGACGCCGCCAAGGGCGACAGCGCGGGCGCGGATTTGCCGGACATCATCACGCGGGTGGCGGAGCAGATCCGCCATGCGTACCGGGACGGCGGCCGGGCCGTGGAGGCGAGCCTGCCGGACAGCATTCCGCCGGGCGAAGCAGCCCGGGCGGTGGCCATCATCCGCTGGAAATATCTGCTGGCGCTGCCCACGGGCAACAGTCTGCAAACGGGCGAGCGAAAAAAGGCCAGTGACGATGCGGAAGCCTATTTTCTGAAGGTGGCGCAGCGCCAAATTTACCCCGCAGGCGCGGTGGGGCTGGCCCGACCGGGACAACGCGTGCCGGACTTCAACCTGCTGGGCAGCACGGGCGGGGGAAGGGAATGGTAAGTTTATGAATTACACTGATCTTTGGCCGCTGATTCAGGCGGACATTCTGGGCTGTCTCCAGGCGGATGCCTTTCTGGCCGGGCGGCCGGGGGTGCTGGTGGAGCCGGGTTCGACGGAGGCGGTGGTCGCCGCCAAAGTCACGGCCGTGGTGGGCGCGGGGGCCGACGGGAAGTTCGGCGCGGGCTTTCTGGTGCTGCCGATCGAATCGGCGGAGGACGAAAACGCGAACCTGCCGCAGGGTCCGTTGAAACTGCCGATCACGATTCAGTTTGTGGAAAACGTGGCGGTGAACCGGGGGCCGCGCGGCACGGGCGTGCCGGTGCGGGTCTACGCGATGCGGGCGGAAAAGGTGCTGAAGCTCTACACGCCGGTGCTGCTGACGCAGGCGCTGACCCCGGCGAACCCGGTGATCACGCAGTTCACGCGGGGCCGGGATGAGAACCTGCGGGTGGGGCAGGTGGATTTCCGGGCGAGCGAGGCGGACGCCGCGCCGCTGATCAAGCTGCCGCGCCCGCAAATCCTGCCGAACGACGGCCAGGGCAACGGCGGCGCGCATCCGCAGACGGTGACGGTCTCCTGCCCCGGAGCGACGGCCATATATTATACGCTGGATAATTCGCACCCGTGGGGCGGCAACCCCGCGGCCGTGCTTTACACCGCGCCGTTCACGATGGCAAACGCCGGCCTGGTGCGCGCCCGGGGTTTTGCCGCCGGGGTGCAATCCCTGGGCAGCGACACGGCGGCGGTGAGCTATGCTTAAAAAACTGAAATGCTGAAAGCAAAAAGCGGAAACAATACCGCAACCAAACCCTGCCAGTCCCATTTCAGCTTTCGGCTTTCTGCTTCAACCAAAAAACCAAATAAAATCCCATGTTACGATCCTCGATTCAACGCATTCCCGCCCGGCTGGTGTATAACCTCGCCACGCCGGTGAGTCTCTACGCCAAGGAAGGCACAAACATTGAGCAGCAGCTTGTCTATGAAGGCACGGAGGTCGGCGCGGCCGGTGTGGGCCTGACGGACCGGCGCGACGCGCAACTGTACTACCGCGTCAAGATCACGCCGGACGGCCGATTGACGGCCGCGATGGCGGCGATGCTGTTTCCGTACGGGAACCCCGTGACGGGCACGGGAATATTCACGGACACGGATGTCACGCTGTCGGTGCAGGGCGGCGACGGCAGCCTGGACACCTACACGTCGGCGGCGCTGGAGCAGATGCCGGAGCTGCATTTCCACCCGGAAAAGACGCTGCTCGGGCCGGCGCAGTTCCTGTGCCTCCGGGGCTCGGGCGACGACTGGTCGGCCGCGAACAGCCTGGTGACGCAGGCGAATTCCGGCGGGGCGCTGGCCGACCCGGCTTTCACCAACGCGGGCGTCATCACGCAGAACTATACGGTCACCTGGGGCAGCGTGACGGGCTTTGCGACGGCAACGGATTTTTACGACGGCCTGACGTTCCAGCCGAGGGTCACCTACGAGGAGGACAGCCCGGCGCGGTACGGTCTGTACAACAAGCGGCTCAAGACGGTGGGCGGGATTGTGCGGGGCATACCCCTGGGCCAGACGCGGCAGAACATCCTGGCGGCGTTGTATGCGCAGGGCGCGGGCGCGGCGCGCGGCGGCAGCCGGGCGGCGAACGGGGCGACGCTGACGATCACCGGGGCGGACAGCAGCACGCCGCTGATTCTTTATGGCGCGGCGCTGATGGACCAAAAGCAAGCCTGGGGCATCACGCAGTTGCGCCAGGGGGAAATCGCGTGGCTGGCCACGCCGGCCATCACTTCCGGCGTCCGGGGCGCTTACTTCGCCGTCGGCGCGGCGTGAGCAAAAGCAGGAATTGAGAAAGCAGAAAACTGAAATAAAAAACACAAAACATGAACACCACGACCCTGTTTGACCTCAACCAAACCGCCGCCACCGCCGCCGCAACGGTGCTGGGCAAGGATGAATATACGACGGAAAACATGAAGCTGGAGGCGTTCAACGCCGCCGGTCATGAGAAGCCGGATTATGCGCAGTGGAACGCGTTTTTTCACCAGAACCTGGACCATTATGCGAATTTGAAACTGCAGCCCAGCCCGGCCGCCCTGGCCGCGAAGGCCGCGGCCGCGACGCAAACCACAAAGCCCTGAGATTATTTTTGCCTTCAGCTTTTTTAATTTGAGCTTTTGCCTTTATGTTCACCGCAACTTTTTATCCTGACTCGGCCCCCGGTTCGCCGGTGGTGCTGTGCAACACGTCGCGCAGCCTGACGGAGATGAACGTGACGCTGAATCAACGGCGCGTGACGGAGCATGTGCAGGGCTACGGGGCGGCCTTTGACACGGCGATTGACCGGGGCAATGTGCGGAACCTGCTGAGCTTTGACGTGCGGCGGGATTCGGATTATACACCTGCGAAGTTTCCCGATCCGGAGGGGGCGCTGCTGTTTGCGCTGGGCCACCCGGCCGTGCTGCCGGGGACGGGGATTCTGCAAATCCAACTGGCCGGGGTGAGCACGACGGCCACGCGCTGGCTGCTGAATTGCAGTCTGGACGTGCTGAGCCTGAGCGATTGGCTGGGCGTGGCGCCGCTGTTCCAATACACCTTCAACGGCGGCCAGATCACGGCCACCAACCCCTTTTAACCAACCATGAACACGGAACTTTTAAAGATGAACAACGCGGAGGCGGCCGCCCGCGTGCCGGGCGGCGAGGCGGTTGCACCCGAGCCGGTCGGAGAACGCGAGGAGGCGATGGACCCGCCGGTCCAGGGCGTTGGCGAAACCCCGGCATCGTCCGGGGAACCGGGCCGGCCGCCGGAACCGGCAGGTGGCATCGAGGAGCAGCCGCTGCGGATGCCCGGGGATTTGGAACCGAGTTTGGCCGCCGCAGTCACCGTGCCGTCCGAGGTTGGATTTTCTCCCGCATTGGCCGGCATGGAAGCCGGGGACAAAGCGGCCGCGGTCGAATCGGGAGGGAGCGCGGGCAACGCGGCTGAATTCCACACCTCCACTGAGCCTGCCGGGACCGGGGTGGCGGGGCGGCCGGCGGAACCGGTTCGGGATACGGAGACATTCTCCCAGCCCGGCGGCCAGGGCGGTCCGGCGGCTCCGGAGGTTGAGGCGGAAGCGATGGGGAGAGTCGCCGGCAGCGGTGCTGTTGCCGTGCCTGAAGCGAAGGCGGCGGCGGGGGACGGCACCACGCAGCCAGCGGAGGGCGGGGACAAGCCGAGGCCGGCGAATCCGTCGGCGATGAGTTCCTTCAAGACGGCGGAGCAGGCGCGCGAGGAGTTGCAAAAGCTTCAGGACTTGAGCCTGGCCATGGGGGAGCATTCCGCGCGGGTGGTTCAGTTGTTTGATTCAATGATCGAGTCCCATCGCGCCCTGGCGCAGGTGCAGAGGGCGCAACATTTGGATATCAATGCGATTCAGTCGCAGATTCGCACGCTGCTGGCCCTGGCTGGCAACGCCCATTTTAACACGCAATAGCCACAAGACCAATCACAGGAGTCAGCAAATCATGGAAACGATTGCTTATACCGTTGGTTCAACCGTCACTGAGATCAGTCTCATTGCCCTGGGCGCGGGCCTCGCTCCGCGCCTGACCTTCGGCACGCACGGCCCCAGCAAGTTCACGCTGCCGCTCCCGGGCATTGCGCCGGAGACGGCGGCCGTCATCCCCTTCGAAGCGCCCTGCACCATTTACACGGGCCGGACCGGCAGTGGCACAACCTGGTCCGGCGGATCCAAATTGTTTCAGGGCCGGCGCACAGACAACAGCGGGGATGTCTCCGGCTCCCGCGTCAGCAGTGAGTTGGTGATCGAGGATGCCTGGTATGATCTGCGCTTCCTGACCATGCAGGCCACCTGGCAGATTGTCACCGGCGGAACGATCAACAGCCCCATTTATGGCACGGCAAGCTGGCCGGATTGCGTGCTATTTCAGGCCACGCCCGGGGTGACCTATTCGCCGGCCGCCATCAACAGCCACATCACCACGGGCCAGGCCATTGTTGAAATTCTGAATTATGCGATTGCCTGCGGGGTGAACCTGCAAATCGGCACGATCAACCCTGCGCTCTACGTTCCGTTTTACCCGATCCGGTCCATGCGCTGCGCGGATGCGCTCAAAATCGCGCTGCGGGTGCATCCGGACTGTGCGACTGAGATTGACTACACCACCACGCCGCCGACGTTCAACATCCGCCAGCGCAGCAACCTCACGGCCATCACGCTGCCCTACGATGGCAGCAGCTCCACCGGCAGCGGGGCCAGCCTGGTCACCCAAACGCATCTGACCAGCCAGATCAAGCCCCGGCCGGACCTGGTGCCCTCGCGGGTGGGCATCTACATCAAGACGGTGGGTTCGCTCGGGGGCCAGCCGTCCATCGCCATTGGGTCGGACATTTACCCCACCGGCGTCAGCAGCGGCCTGCGGAGCTTTGACACGAGTCTGGACATGGCCGGCCCGCGCATCGGCCTGGTCTCCGGCCAGATCACGACTTATACGAACAGTGCGAGCAGCGCCTTTACCGGGGAATCCGCATCATTTGCCTGGTGGAAATTGAAAGTGCCGGCGTTCAGCCAGCTTGAAACCGTTCCCGGCTCGCTGTCCCTGGTTAACACCAACATCAACAATGGTTCGCTCAACTGTATCACGGTGTTGGATGAAAGTGGCAATCCGGTCAACCTGACGACCTATTCTGCGATCATGGAGCACGAGGGCACGGTGCATTCATGGATGGGCGTCAGCACAATCAAGGCCATTGTCACTGGGTATTTCACCTACGACCGGCGCAAGAACATCGGGACGGCCGCCAGCCCGGTTTGGGTGACCATAAAAACACTGAATGCGCACGCCCATCCGGTGCGGGTCCATCTCTGCACCGCGCCCGTCGGCCAGACAACCCTCTATCAACAGCAAAACGTTCTCAGCACCGGCGAGGTTTATCCGACAGGGCTGGCCGAGGGGATTTACAACAGTTTAGCGACGCTCCAGTACCAGTTTAACCACACCATTTTGGAGCAACCGTTCACCACGGTCATCAAGCCAGGCAAGCATGCGCTGAATGTTTCTGGTGGCGCGGCCGCCTGGACGGGCATGAATGCCGTGGTGCAGGAGGTGACGGTGGATTTGATCAATTCGCCAGCTACGGGCATTACCAGCGCCAAAACCCAGGTCCGTTGCGGTCCGGTCGAACACCTCGAACCGGGTCAGTTGATCCAGCTCACCAATATCTTCCAGAACCGTGACCTGGGGAAAATTAATCCGAATGAGCGCAGCTCCGGTCTGCCCAACGGCGGTGCCAACGCCGCCATGCCTTCGGAGACCGCCAAGGAAAACACCACGCAGGGGGAGCCGGATGAGGCGATGCAGATTCACAGCGCCCTTGCCACCACGGACAGCACCAAAACCAACGTCATCCAGCATGACCCGGCCAATGGGCAATGGGTTTTGAATCAGGTGGTGAACAGCACCGGGGCGGTCAATAGCGCCGCGCCCAGCGTCACCATCGCCATGGGAGACATCGCGACGGCGGGCACGACGAATGTTGCCGCCCGGTTTCAGGTTTTTTCCTGCTGCCAGAATGATGGCACGGTCAAAAAGGCCGCAATGCTGGCCACCATACCCGAATGAAGACAAAAACAGAAAGCAGAAATGGGGAAATAAGGAAATGGGAAACTTCGCGCTTCGCGCCTGTTCAAATTTCTGTTTTCAGCTTTCTTGATTTCAGCTTTTGTTTATGAGTCGCCGTGGTTCATATGGTTTGCCTTACCGGCCGCCGGCGGATGGCTGGTTCACGCCGCCGCTCACTTATCTGGGCGGCTTGTATCAGCATCAGCGGCCGGCGCTCCAGCACCTCACGGCGTATCAGAACACCACGCAGGTTCAACTTGAGCCGAACCTGATCGGTCCGCCGGTGACGCAATACACGTCAGACGAGGAGGGTGGCAGTGATGGGGATTGTGAATCGCATGGCTCGCCGGGCGGGGGCGCGCCTTGGATCAACCCCAACTTTCCGCCCGCCATGGCGGTGAACACGTTCGAGGCCAGCGGCACGGTGAATTACGGCGGCAACTGCCGCCTGCGCGGCGGCAAATGGGTCCAGGCGGTGCGGCAATGGCATGGCACCGCGCCGTGGACGTCGCACGATGGCGGCGTTTGCAATGACGTGATCTGCAACGTGGAGATCGCGGACGCCCTGGGCAACGCACCGGGCAGTCCGGGCTACACGCCGACTTATTCCTCCTCGGGTTACGAATCTTATCAGTCCACGGCCAACCAAACCAAGTACACCACGGTCGGTGTGAGCATCAGTTATGAATCCACCTCGAACTCTTACGGTGATGTGGAGACGACCACGGCGAGCGCCAGTGGTTCGCGGTCGGTGAATGCCAATTCGGGGTTGATCACCAGTTCGCTCAGCACCACGGAATCGGTCTGGTCTTCGGTTCCTTATTACACCGTTCCAGACGATCCTGAGAGTGGCCTGACCTATTCCACATATCAGACCTCATATTGTCAGAATGGGGTGGGCTGGACGGCGGCGCTGCCGACGGGCGGCCCTTCGAGCACGCCGCCATCCAGTCTGACGGAAGTGCCCGTGGCCAGCGGCATGACCACCGTGGTGGATGGGGTGACGGGCACGGATGCGCATTGTTCCACCGTGGAGATTCCCACGACGGGCTACACGCTGGATGGGTTTGTGGCCGCTTGGAATGCGGCGGCCTTTGCGGATGCATATGCGAACGGGAATTACTCGACACAACCGGTGTTGCCGCCGATCACCGACCCCAATAATTACTCCGCCACTCTGGCGTACTCCGTCCTGCTGGGGACGGGCCCGGCGTCCACCAATTATACGCTGTCCATCTCCTGGAGCCGGACGGCCACAACGTTCACCTGGTCTTACGCCTATACGTCGTCGTTTACCCAGCCCGGGGAACCGTCTGAAGCGCAATATATGGCCACTTCCTCGGTGACTTTCTCAGGCACACTCACCTTGTCGAATGCCAACACGTCCGCTGCGGTTTACTCGGATGCGGTCGGCTTGCTGGGCACTTGGAATCTGGCGGATGATGCGCAGTACCCGCCCAGGACGGACGGTCTGTGGCAAATCGCGCCGCTGGTATCTCGGGATGAGGCGACCATGAATGTTTCGCCGATTGGGTTTAACACTTATTATGTGGATGACTGGCGGTATCCCATCACTGACAGCAGCGGTAACGCGCCTTTTTCTTCCGGCTGGAATCCCACTTACGCTCAAATGCCCTGGGTTGACACGTCCGCGTGGGGGTTCAGCTTCAATGCCGGGCAGGGACCTTCCACGCAGGCCGCCACGGGCCTGGTGCAATTCGCCAAAACGGGCGTGGTTCTTGGCGCGCCGAGCGCCACGGGCACGCAAAACTATTTCGATTTCCGGGCCGTCATCTGGAAAGCCTGCACCAATTCAACCGAGAATACCCTGGACTGGTACATTTACGGCTATGGCCAGTGGCTCACGGATGAGATCGCCTTGACGGGCGCGCAGTTACCGCTGACGGCGACGCAGTGGACGAACAATTTTGACGCCTTCTACAAGCCGCCTTACACCTGCTTGATCCAGGGCGACCAGACAATTTATGCTTCACCACCGAACACCACGGCACCCCGGGGCAGCGCGTTGTGGGCGCAAAAGTGCGCGGAATACACGGAGCTTTGGCCGAGTTACGATTTCTTCCGGCCGGCCGGGCCGGACAAGTTCGCCTACGATGAAACCACGGTGTGTTGCGTCTCCGGCCTGACGGCGCAGGCCCCGGGCGGGACTTTTACCAGTCAGGATTATCAGGGAAACCCCGTCACTTTGACGCCGGCGTCCGGATCAATTTGGGGCGGGGCGTCGGTCGGTGGATTTTACAACATCAGCGTGAGTGGCAGCACGGTGACGCTGGGTACGCTCAAATACAAACTGCCGTCCGACTGGGCCAGCCGCAGTGCCGATGATCTGGCGTGCTTTGGTCAGTTGCGCTTCACATCGAATGGGGCTTCCGTGCCCGCGATCCAAGGCCGGGCGGCCATCACGGTGGCGGGCACCACGGCCACCTTTGCCACCGCTCAAACGGCCTTCGGGCTTTCCGTTGCCGGGACAGAGCAGGTGGACATCTACAACGCCAGCATGACGGTGCTGGCCAGCAATGTGGCGGCCACGCGGGTGAGTGACACGCAATTCACTACGGTTAGCGCTTATCCCACCGCCGCCTGGGTGATGATTCATGGCGCGCCGGACTGGTGCTGGGATGACAATGGCCGCAAGGGTGATTTTGTCGGTTTGACCTGGTTGTTTGACAACCGGACGAACGGTGAATCCAGCCGCCTGGGCACCACCACGCTGGATTGCAGCGGCGCGCCGGTCACAGTGACGCCCAATAACGGCTACGCGGCATTCAGCCAGACCGGCTATGCCATCGCGTTCAAACCCTGCTGCCCATCGGCGGTTTTCTTCACGCCAAATGGAGAATCCACCGCCAACAGCGTGACCATTGTCTTTCCGGCGACCTTTAATTTTGACGACCGTTATGGAGCGCGCTGGCAGGGCGAACTGGAGCAGGCCATGGTGCCCAGTTGGTGGCAGCCGCCGCACATCCCTTGCGGGATGGACCCCTCCCTCCAATGGACCATGGATGACGGCACCTGCCAGGTGAACACGGGCACCAACCAATATTACGCGCATTTTCCGCTGGTCGAAGCCCGGATCAGCGTGCCCGGCAATGGCGGTTACAGCGGCACGGAAACCGCCCCCGCGCCGGTCGAGGGCATCGGGTATGTCTCGCCCGTCAGCAGCAGCAGCGGCCTGCCCGCTCCGGGGATGATCGGGTTTGATGCAAACAGCGGCAATCCGACGGCCGCCTGGACCTTTTGGGGATACCGGCTGAACATTGAATCCACCTGCGGCGGCTGCGGGTTTAATTATGCCGGCGCGGAGAACCTAGCCTGCGTTAGCAGCTATGAATACACCCCGGCGGCCCCGGCGGCGGACATCGGCACCAACTGCGGCATTACCGGAACGGGAGGAACCATATGAGTTATCAAATCCCGTCGCTGCGTGCTGTCCGCACCCGCCAGCCGGTGGTTTTCACCGATCCACAACCCAGAACCGCCCCGGCGGAGATCGCCGTCCAGCGCCTGGCCATCTGCCGGGACTGTGAAAACAATTCGTCGGGAAACTGCCGGCTGTTTGGCTGCTGCAACAAGGATTTGCAACGCACAGCCACCCTGGCTTTTCAAAAATGTCCCGCTGGAAAATGGGACCGCTGCCTGCCATCAACCCTCAAAACACCATGAAAAAATTGACGCTTATCCCTGCTTTTTGTTTTCTGCTTTCCGCTTTTCCATGTGCCGCCTGGACCATTACCAACATCTTGATTGGCGTGGATTCCAACAGTAATGCCTGGTCCAAGGTCAACGCCAACAACAGCCAGTACGTCGGCTGGCTGAACCAAATGACGAGCACCAATAATCTGCTGGCGGTTCAGCAGGCGGGAATCGCCACGCAATATGGGGTCATCACCAACTCGATGGGGGTATTCCTTGCATCCGGGCGAATGAGTTTTGATGCGGGTCAAATCACGAGTGACGGCAGCGGGGATTTGACGGTCGCGGGCTCAGTCTCCTTTGCCGGCGGATTGATAACCAGCGACAGCGTCGGGAATTTGACGGTTGGGGGTGGTTTGACCGCCCTAGGTGAATTATTTTATGTCAACGATACCTATGTCTCTTATGGTCCTGAAGGTGAGGTCAATTTTATGAACGGGGCCGCCTTGTCGGGGGCTGATCTGGTTGATCTGGGCACGGATGGTGCGGCGAGGTTCGCCGGTGGGGCACTAACCATTGATGATTACGGGAACCTGACAGCATCATCAGCCACGTTTGACGGTGGAGACATTACCACTGATGGTGTGGGGGATTTCACGATTATGGATTCCTTGCGCGTTGATTTTGGAACCGTCTACACCGATGGTAGCGGGACCGGACAGTTGACGGCGAACTCATTCGTGGCGGCTGGGGATGGTTATTTTGGGGCTGGTTCTGGTTTGACTGGATTGCTGGCGGCGCAATTGACGGGTCCGGTAACCAACCAACTGCGAAACATCTCCGGTCTCATTACCAACGGTCCCTGTGTTTGGCTATCCTACCGGACGAATGGCATGATGGGGGCAACCCTCACCAACCTCCCTTGGGGCACAATTTGCACGACCACCAATGGTCAAATGTTTGTCCTATCCAACATGGTTTGGCTCCTAAAATAACAAAAAAAAACATGAAAAAAGCACTGCTCTCCCTCACTGTCGGCGTCGGGCTCCTGATCTCGGTTGCCGCCCAACAATTCACGCCGGTCACCACCCCGGTGACCACCTACCCGCCGGTGATCTGGCGAGGCACCAACGCCCAGGCGATTGCCCGCCAGCTATTGGCCCTGACGAACGCCAACGGAACCCTGGTCATCCCGCCCGGCCTGCTCACCAACCGCGTCAGCACGATCCTGATCCGCGTTGAGGCAGGCACCAATGGCCTGCGGAGCATCCGGGCGACGGTGCGGTGATTGGTTCTTAGCCTGAAGTGCGGTGAGGGCTCTCAAGCGACGGGCGGCACATCCCGCACTTCAAACTCCAACCCGCCCGTCCAGCCGGCGATCAAATTGTAAAGCGCCGCCGAAATGACCCCGACGACGAAACCCATGCCCCCATAAATCACTGGCAGCAGAATGGCGAAGCCCGCGCCAAAAATCGCCGGGGCGGCCGTCCCTGTTTTGGCGGCGAGCAGGCCGAACACGATGAGAAACGGCACGAAGATGCAGCCCAACAAACCGTATAGAATACCGAGTACAATGCCGGTTTTAAGAGGGGCGATGCGGGTGAGTTGTTTTTTCATAATCGGTCTGGGGATGTTTGTCGGTTGGTGAGGTATAGGATTGAATTCCGGACAGGGAACACTCAACCACGTCCGGACCTGAATGTCAACCGTGCCCTTTTCCACAATGATTTTCCTTGGCCCCGCCTCGCCGGGGCGTTAACCTTCCATTCTACAAAGTCAGTCAGAAAACAAGACAAATCAGATGAATACGAAGACAAATCAGAAATCAGTCGCGTTCCTCACCCGGAACGGTTTGGTCGGGGCCCTGCTGGTGCTGGTTGTCCTGGCCGGCTGCCAGAGCCCGCCGCCGGTGGTGGTCCGGCCCGCCATCGTCAGCCCGCAAAACCCCGGAACGCCAATGAATGCGGTGGCATTTTACCAGCGCGCCATGGCTCAGGCGCGCGAGGGCTACTTGGAGAGGGCCATCGCCGACGACACTCAGGCCATTACCCTCAAACCGGATTATGCGGAGGCCTATTGTCACCGTGGTGACATGAAGGAAAAAATGCATGATCCGGACCGGGCCATTGCGGATTACAACCAAGCGATTGCCTTAAAACCCGATTATGCCGAGGCTTACGACAACCGCGGACTGGCCAGGCAGGCCAAACAGGATTTCCATGGGGCCCTGGAGGATTACCACAAAGCCATTGACCTCCGGGGTGAGGCCCGCGCCGACGGTCCCAAAACCGCTGCTGTTCCCCCGGTGAACGCGGAGGAAGCCTTTCTCGCTCATATGAGACAGGCCCATCTGAATCAGGCACATGCGGCCCAGATTGATGCGAGGCAGCTCAAGGGCTTCACGGATGCGGACATGGCGGAAGACAGCAAAATCATTGAACTCAAGTCCGAGAGTGCGCAGGCGAAAGCGGAAGCCTGCAATCGCCGCGGTCAGGCGAAGGTGGTCCGGGGCGATTGGAAGGGTGCGATCGCCGATTTCACCCGGGCCACCAAATTCAAACCGGATTATGAGCCGGCCCACTTCAATTTGATGATGGCCAAACAACACGCCGAGGGCGTGTTGGGAAGCTCCCAAAGCCCGCTCAAACGCTCCATGAACTTCAACAACCGGGCGAATGAGGATGTTGATTATTGACTCGACAAATAAAGCAGAGATTGAAACCGCGACGACTTGCCGGCCAACATTCAAGAAAGTGTGAATGTTGGGCCAGTCCTGAATTTTGAAAAGCCAAACTCTGAGCTATCTCAGCTTTCGACATTTGCCCCAAATCAGGCCGACGGTCCCCACCCCCAACAGCATCAGGGACGAGGGTTCGGGAACCGGCGTAATGACTTCGCCGACGGTCAACCAATCGTTGGGTTGCAAGGGGGCCAGGGCGGCTTCGGTGATGGGTTGCGTGGTGATGATCCCCCAAAAGTCGGAGGAACTCGCCGGGGTGATCGTGTAGTCCAGAGTGGACGAGTCCGCCAGGGTGATGACAATCGAGATGCCACCGCTAATGTAAAGGGTGTCCTGGCCGGTCATGAAAAAATCACCCCCGAACGCCTCCGGACTGCCGGACGTGAAGGTCAAATTAATGTACGAATCAGGATTAAAAGTGCTAAGCCAGTAGTCGGACGACTGAACCAGATTGTAAAACGAACTGTCGCTGGTGGCCAAATAAGACGTGTTCCCCTGCGAAGTTGAATACGACAGGGGGCCTTCCACGTTCGGCTCATCACCGAAATTCTGTTCAATAAAGGGAGGACCGCCAATGGCCGCCAGAAAGAGAGACTGGTCGCTGTAAGGCGTGGGACTTTGCGCCTGAGCGGAGAGGGCGGTGGCCAACCCGGCAGCGGCCAACAGGGCGATGGCATTATTCATAGGTTTTTGTTTGATTATTTGGGTGTCTCTTCGTTTCCAATATTGATGCTTCCAACCGATCAAAAACAGCCTTCTCCACTATAATTAAGATAAAAGAGTTTGCAAGAGAATAACCCCGCCGGCCCATGCGCTTGGTCAGGCGAGGCAGACTGCCCCCCCGACACGGGCAACCGAGCCAAACCCAGGCTGGGGGCCAGACGAAACAAGGATTTTTTCATGGCAATGGCTTGATCACAGGCCAACTGCTTTGTATCGGTGGATTGCGTCAAAGCTTTAAGGTTGTTTGTCCGAATTTTTCAGGCCGGACGGGCAGGGGGGTGATTGGCCGGCGCATTCAGGCTGGTGGAGCCGGGTGGGCAGGCTTATCAGAATGGTTTAGAATTTCAAATTGTGGAGGCGTGGAAATTTGAGGTTGCCAGATGGCGGCAATCTTACACTATGGGCGCATGCAATCATCCGGTATCTTTTGGGGGCTGCTCGGCGGGGTTCTGTCTTGGTCAATGGCCGCGCACGCGGAGGTCAAACTGCCGGCTATTTTTGGCGACAACATGGTGCTGCAAGCGCGTCAGCCAGTGCCGGTCTGGGGTTGGGCGGCCCCGGGGGCGCGGGTGACCGTGAAGTTTGCCGGCGAGACTAAGACCGCCCGTGCGGCGGCGGATGGACGCTGGCGGGTGAAGCTCGGGAAATTCAAGGCCTCCTTCACTCCGCAAATCCTGGTGGTGGAAGCCGGTGACACGAAGACTTTCACAAACATCCTGGTGGGCGAAGTGTGGCTGGCCTCCGGCCAGTCGAACATGGAGAAGCCCATTGGCAAACAGCGGGGTCAGAAGCCGTGCCTGAACGCCGAGCAGGAACTGGCCGCCGCCAATTATCCCAACCTCCGCATTTTCCAAGTGGAAAAGATGCAGTCCCCCCAGGCGCGGGAGGATTTGGAGAAATATCATGGCTGGCAGCCCTGCAGTTCCAATGCGCTGGACTCGATCAGCTTTTCCGCCGCCGCCTATTTTTTCGGCCGGGAAATTCACACCAACCTGAACGTGCCGGTGGGGCTGATTGAATCGTCGTGGGGCGGCACCAAAATTGAGCCGTGGACGCCGCCGGTGGGATTTGCCGCGATTCCGGCGCTGGCCGGGCTGGCGCAGCCGGACCAGGGCACGAACAAGATTCCCAACACCACGCCCATGGTTCTTTACAATGCGATGATCGCCCCCCTCGCCGGGTTCGCAATACGCGGCGCCCTCTGGTATCAGGGTGAATCCAACGTGGGAGACACAAACTACGACGTGAAGATGTCCGCCCTGGTGGGCGGCTGGCGGCAGGTGTGGCAGGAGGGCGATTTTCCCTTCTATTTCGTGCAGATCGCCCCGTACAAATACATCAAGAACCTGACGAATTATTCGGCGGACACGGATCCGCTGCCGAACTTGTGGGTGCAGCAATCCCGGGCCGCCCGGCAGCTCAAGCATGTTGGCATGATTGTGACCACGGACTTGGTGGATGACGTGAACAACATTCATCCGCGCGACAAGGCCAGTGTCGGCCACCGGCTGGCGCTGCTGGCCCTGAACAAGACTTATGACCAAGACCTGGCTTGTGCCGGACCGGCGTTGGCAAAGCTGAGGATCAGCGGGCGGAAGGCGGTGCTGAAGTTTACGCACACGGACGGCGGGCTGATGAGCAAGGACGGCCGGCCGCTGACGTGGTTCAGCATCTCCGGCGCGGACGGCAAGTTTGTTCCCGCTGAGGCAAAGATTACGGGTCAGACGGTGGAGGTTTCCGCCGCCGGGGTGGAACAGCCCGTGGCCGTGCGCTTTGCCTGGAATCAACTCGCGCAGCCCAACTTGTGCAACGGAGCCGGCCTGCCCGCCGAACCGTTCAGCACGCAAATCCTGGTGAAATAAATGCAAGCCACCGTCCATCCGCATTCCCGTCCGGGAGGATTTTCGTTGATTGAATTGCTGGTGACCCTGGCGATCATCTGCATCCTGTCCTCGATGATGTACGGTTTTGGTTCGGCGCGGCGGCAGAAGACGCAAAAAATGCTTTGTCAGGATAATCTCCAAAAAATTTACATCGCGCTGCAAATCTATGCCAAAGACTCCAACGGCCAGTTGCCGGCCGCCACCAACGCCGTGACTTCCGAGGAGGTGCTGGACGTTCTGGTGCCGCGTTACTCGGCGGACACGTCGCTGTTTATCTGTCCCGGCGGGAGGGATGCGGCGCTGCCGGCCGGGGGATCACTGCGCCAGGGGAAAATCAGTTACGCGTACTATCAGGGCCGGCGGTTGGAGGACGCGCAGGCGGCAGAACAGGTGCTGATGTCCGACCGGCAAGTGAACACCCGGGCCAAACAGATTGGCGACCCGGTGTTTTCCACCACGGGCGATGCGCCGGGGAACAACCACTACAAATACGGCGGCAACTTTCTGATGGGCGACGGCTCGGCGCAGAACAGCCCGCCGCTGGCAACATTTTCGCTGACCCTTCCCCCGGGGGTGGTGCTGTTAAACCCAAAGCCCTGAATCCGGCATGAAAATCCAATGTTCCTGCGGTGCCAAGTATTCGTTTGAGGTCACCCCGGCCAGTGCGGCCAATCCGGTGCGGTTCATCTGTCCCAGTTGCGGGGTGGATTCCTCAGACCAGGTGAACGAACTCATCCGCCGTGAACTGGAGTTCCAGGCTTCCCAGGCGGCCCTGCCGCCAGCCCCGGCCACGCCTGAACCGCCGGCGACAGTCAAGGCCCCCCGGCTGAGGGTTTCCCTCGCTCCGGCAGCGGACCCCACCGCCCCGCCCCCGGAGCCCCCGGAAGTTCCGCCGGCCGCTTTTTGTGCGAAGCATCCCAACGAACCCGCCACGGGAAAATGTTTAATCTGTCACAAGCCCATCTGTCCGAAGTGCATGGCCCTGTTTGGTTACTTCTGTTCGCCCTTTTGCAAAAGCAAGGCGGAGGCGGCCAATATCCAAGCACCGGTTTATGAGGGACTGAGTTCGGCGGTGGAAGCCCGGTTCTGGCGCAAAACGGGGCTGATTTTCGGGGCGATTGCGACCGTGGTGGTGTTGGTGCTGGCGGCCGGCGGCTGGTACGTGTTTTACGGTGCACTTCCCCACGCGGTGCTCACGCTGCCGTTTGACCAGCGGGCCAGTGCCGGCCAATGCCGGCAGGTGGGCGCCGATCAACTTTTGTTTCTCCATGGCGGCACCCTGGCCCGCTGTGACCTGAAAACCAAAAAAACCGTCTGGTCGCATGAACTCCTCGTGCAAAACGACGCGGACGCAGTGGTGGCCCGACTGTCGGAAATGCAAAATGGCGTCAGCTTCAAAAAATCGGGCGCGCAGTTGGAGACGCTGGCCTGGGCCGCTTTGCAATCCCGATTGTCCCTGTGGGGCGGGGGCAGCAATGTCTGGCTCAGCGATGCCGCCCGGCTGACTCATTACGATTGGGAGACCGGCCGTGAATTGCAATCCATTCCCCTGGGAGAGAACCATGGCATCCTGGTGGCCGGGGAGGGCGAGCTGCTGGTGATGCGCGAGTCGGACACGGGCGCGAAATTCGTGACGCACATCAGTTATACCGACGGCGGGCAGCGCACGGAGGAGTTTCATGAAACGGGCAAACTGACGGTGGCCACCGGAACCAGCAGTTCCTCCGGGGCCGGCTTGCCCTCGGCCAACGGGCGGCCGGGGCAACCGTTGGACCCCTCGAAAGTGGCGGAGCAGGCTCAAAATCTGACGACCCCGGGGCGGCTTGCCCTGTCGGCCCTGCTGGCCAACAACATTCACCAGCAGCAGCTCATGGAGGAAATGAACGAGGAGGACAAGCCCAAGCCCAAACCGCCCGGTTCCTCGCCCACCGCCCCGCCGTCCGAGGATTTTTTGCTCGTTCCCAGCCGCTCGGGTTTTGTGCAATACACGGTGAAAATGCTGGAGCGAAACTTCGTCAGCCGCTCGGCCATGAAGGCCCCGTCCGGAAAATCCATTATTAACGGGAACCTGAACGCGGGCCAGGGCACCGAGGCCGCCAATGAAGTTCTCAATGACATGCAACGCGCCAACGGGGGCGACCAGGTTGTCGAGGACCAAAGCCGCTATCAGATCATCCTCCGCCGTCCGGATGTCCCCGAGGTGCCGGACTGGTCGGGCGAGGTCATTGGCTTTCCCACAGTGTACTCCTTGAAAACCGTCAATGTCATCGCCGCCGACAAATCCGTGACGGTGTTTGACAAAGCCAACAAGAAACTGTGGGAAGCCTCGCTGACTTATGAGGTCGCCCCCAGTCGAAAGGGGTTGGGCGGGGAGGAGTCGCCGTTGGGGGAATGTCCGTGTGCCGAAGAGGGTGACACGTTGTATGTGGTGGACCAGGCGGTGCTGACGGCCTTTGATCTGGCCGCCGGCAACGCGCGGTGGCGGCTGCCTTCCGTGGGCATTGTGGGCTTGCACTTCGATGGGGCGGGCATGATATACGTCAACACCACCACGGCCAATCCGGATAAAATCAAATACTCCCGCCAGATTGACATTGCCGAAAACATTGATTCCATCCTGCTCAAGGTGGATGCCAAAACCGGCCGGAACTTATGGACCGCCAAAACCGGCGGGTTTGCCTGTTATGTTTTCGGACCGTTTCTCTACACCATGCAATCCCATGACCGGATCGAGGACGACATGGCGAGCGATCTGACTTCCGGCCTGCAAAAGGCGGCGTTCCTGAAAATCTTCCGGCTCGACCCCAAGAACGGCCACACGCTGTGGGAATACGATGACACCGGGGCGCCGCTGGATGTGTGCTTCGACAAAAACATCATCAGCCTGGTGTTTCACACGCAGGTGGAGGTGCTGAAGTATTTGAGTCTTTAGATGATTTTCGCCGCGATTTCCCGCGCCTGACGGATCAGATCCAGGTCCTCGGTGAGCCGGCCAAAACGCAGGTCCGGCAATCCGCTCTGATCGCGTCCCAGCAGTTCGCCGGGGCCGCGCAACTGCAAATCCGCCTCGGCGATTTTGAAGCCGTCGTTGGTTTCCTCCAGCACGCGCAGCCGTTCCCGGGCCTCCGGCGTTTTGGCCCCGGAAATCAGGATGCAATAACTCTCGTGCGCGCCGCGCCCGATGCGGCCGCGCAGTTGATGCAACTGGGCCAGTCCGAAGCGCTCCGCGTTTTCCACCAGCATGAGGGTGGCGTTGGGCACATCCACCCCCACCTCGATCAAAGCGGTGGCCACCATGGCCTGCACGGTATTGGCGCGGAACTCCGCCATGACCGCCTCCTTTTCCTGCGACTTCAGCCGTCCGTGCAGCAGCCCCACCCGGAACGGGGCCAGCGCCTTGCGGACATTCTCCAACTCCAGGGTCACGGCCTTGAGATCAAGGGTGGTGTCGGCGGCGTCCACGCGGGCATAGACGATGTAGGCCTGCCGGCCGGCCGCCAGTTTTTCGCGGATGAACTCCCAGACCTTGGGGAGTTTGTCCGCCGTGCGCACAAAGGTTTTGATGCGGCCCCGGCCGCCGGGCAGTTCATCAATCACGGAAACATCCAGATCGCCGTAGAGCGTCAGGCCGAGCGTGCGCGGAATGGGTGTGGCGGTCATGACGAGCAAATGCGGGTAGCGGCCCTTGCGCACCAGTTGTTCGCGCTGGGCGACGCCGAACTTGTGCTGTTCGTCAATGATCACCAGCCCCGGGTTCTCCACCGTGAACCCGGACTCAATCAGCGCATGAGTGCCGATATACAGGACAGCATTAGGGTCTGGGGTCCGGGGTCTGGCGTCTGGGGGCCGGGGGCCGGGGTTGGGGGGCGTCTTCGGCTTGTGGCTGCCGGTCTGCAATTCCACCCGCGCGCCGAAGGGCGCAAACCAGCGGGTGAAATTGCGGCCGTGTTGTTCCGCCAGAATTTCCGTGGGCACCATCAGCAGCACGCTGAAACCGCTTTCCAACGCCATCAACGCCGCGCAGGCCGCCACGGCGGTTTTGCCGGAGCCCACGTCCCCCTGCAACAGCCGCCGCATGGGGTGTGCGCCGGTGAGATCCGCGCGGATTTCGCGCAGCACCCGGGTTTGGGCCGGCGTCAGTTTGAAGCCGAGTTCCGCCAGAAACGGACGCATCCACCGGTTGTCGCCGCCGCAGGGCAGGGCGCGGGCGTGCGCCTCGAAATTCTTCCGCCGCCACTGGATTTGCCGCTGCAATTCGACAAATTCATCCAGTGCCAGCCGCCGCCGCGCAATGGCGCAGTCGGAAAACTCCTCGGGGAAATGGAGCATATGCACGGCGTTGGCGCGCGCGGGCAGCCCGGCGGGCGAAAAGCCGGGCCAGGGCTCGGCAAGCTGGTCTTCAAACCGTCCCAGGGCCCGCCAGATCAGGCCGCGCAACCAGCGCTGCGGCAGCCCCTCGGTGAGCGGATAAATCGGCGCGATGCGGTTGATGTGAATGGAGCTTTCCTCGCCCGCCTCAATCACTTCGGTTTCCGGATGATCCAGGGTGCGCGGCTTGGTTTCCACGAGTTTGCCATAGACAAACACCTCGTCGCCCATGGCAAAATAATTTTGCATGAACGGCAGGTTCCACCAGCGGCAGTGCAACCGCGCGGTGCCGTCGTCGAGAATAATCTCGAACACCGACTTGGTTCCGTGGCGGAAGCGCTTGAGTCCCAGGGCCACGATTTTGCCACGGGTGGTGCCCGCCTCCTCCTTGGTGAGTTCGGCAATGGTGCGAAAATGCCGGCGGTCCTCGTAACGCCGGGGGGCGTGCAGCAGCAAATCCCCGACGGTGAGAATCTTGAGCCGGGCCAGTTGCTGGGTGCGTTCGCCGCCCACCCCCCACAGGGAGTTCACCGGCAGGGCCAGAGGCGGGACCGGAACGGCATTTTCGGACGGCGTCACCCCGGCACGATAGCGGTGAACGGGGGTTGCTTCAACGGCAAAGCGGACTCGACAATCCCTCCGGTTGCCGCCACTTTTCCGCCAGCGAACGCATGTGGAAGGATCGAAAAAAACTGTTGTCCGCGCCGTTTCCCCCGGACTGGCAGCGGTTGGTGCGGGCGGGCTGTTCATTCTATGAACGGTTGCCGGAGCCAGATCGCCGTGAATTGGAGGGCCGGAGCCATGTGTTTCTGGCCGAAAAGAAATTCGAGGGTTGCGACGGCCTGCGGATTACGGATGAAATCCGCGTCTGCATTGCGGCCCAGGCCTGCCTGCTCCTGCTGCATCGCCGGACGGATGGCTATCCCGGTTTGCGCACCATTTTGGTGTATCCCAGCAGCTATTATGTACGGACCACCCGGCCGGTGGGGGCCGGCGTGCTGGAGGAAGGCTGGCAGGCCCGGGCGGGGGAATCCTGGCAGGCGGGAGCCGTGGTGCTGGCCTGGGATGAGGTGCGCCGGGGCGGGCTTGACCCCGAGCCCGGCAATGTGGTGCTGCATGAATTTGCCCATCAACTTGATTGCGAGGATGGCGGTGCCGCCGATGGCATTCCGGTCCTGGGCAACGGGGAATCCTTCCGGCTTCGCCAGGGCCGCCATGCCGTCTGGGTGGGGGTGATGCGCTCGGAATATGAACAATTGCGGGCACGGGTGCAAAACGGCGAAACCAGTTTCCTGCGCGCCTATGGCGCCACCAATCCGGCGGAGTTTTTTGCCGTGGCGACGGAATCGTTTTTCGGCCAACCGTTGGAAATGCAGCGGCGGCACCCGGCGTTGTATGAGGAACTAAAATGGTTTTACCGCCAGGACCCCGCGCAATGGCCCCCGGCCATGCCGTCAAGTTGATTGAATCACGGAATCCGACAATGACCTTGATCTGAAAGGTGTTCCAGTCAAACATTGGAACATGTGCCCGACGCGCAAACAAATCGCAAAGTGGAAGCCAATGAATTTGGGCCATTGCGCGGCTGACGCCGTTTCCAAGGCTGTGCGGCCATGAAGACACTGCGGCGGCTGGTTTTGATTTTATTGGCTGCCCTGGCCACCGGTGGCATTTATTACGCGACGACGCGCCCGCCGGGCAAAATCATTTTGACGGGCGTGGTGACCACGGACGAACTCATCGTCAGTTCCGAGGTGCAGGGCCGGATGCAGCAACTGTTCGTCCGGGAGGGCGACGCGGTGACCAACGGCGAATTGCTGGCGGTCATTCAACCGCAGGAACAACTCGCCAACGTGGAGTTTTACGCGCGCAGCCAGAAGCAATCCGCTGCGGCGGCGGCCCAGGCAAAGGCGGACTTGGAAAACGCCCGCCTGACCAGCCAGCGCGAAGAAGTCCTGTACCATCAGGGCACGGAATCGGCCCAGGCTTACGATCAGGCACGCACGGCTTACGACGCGGCCAAAGCCCGCGTCGAGTCGCTGGACCTGCAAACGCAGGCGGCCGCCGCACAAAGCCAGCGGGCGGCGGTGCAATTGGGCTACACGAAAATTCATGCGCCCATGGCCGGCCTCGTGGATACGCGCGCGGCCCTGTCGGGCGAAGTGGTCAATCCCGGTCAGGCCATTGTCACCCTCATCAACGAGGATGATCTCTGGGTCCGCGCCGATGTCGAGGAGACCTACATTGACCGCATCCGGGTCGGGGACCGGCTGCCGGTGCGACTGCCCTCCGGAGTGGAGCGCGAGGGCACCGTGTTTTATCGCCGGGTGGATGCGGATTATGCCACGCAACGGGACGTTAGCCGCAGTAAGCGCGACATTAAAACCTTTGAAATCCGCCTGCGCTGTGACAATCATGACCGCCGCCTGGCCGTGGGCATGACCGCCAGCGTCACCCTGCCGGTGGAAAATCCGTGATTCATGTTTGACATCGAAGTTGAAAATTTAACCCGGCGCTTCGGAGACTTTACCGCCGTGGAGGCGGTGAGTTTTTGCGTGGAGCACGGCGAAGTGTTCGGCTTGCTTGGACCAAACGGGGCGGGCAAATCCACCCTCATCCGCATGCTGACGACGCTGCTGCCGCCGACTTCCGGCACCGTGCGCGTCAACGGTTTCGACCTTGTCCTCGCCCCCAACGACGTGCGGCAGTCCATCGGCGTCATTCCCCAGGCCATGACGACCGACCTTGATTTGAGCGCGGTTGAAAACATGAGCTTCTTTGCCAAGCTCTACGGCATTCCCCGCGAGGAACGACGGCGCACCATCAAATCACTGCTGGCCGAGGTGGATCTGGAAACCTGGGCGGACAAGCCGGTGAAAAACTTCTCCGGCGGCATGCGCCGCCGGTTGGAAATCGCCCGTGGATTGGTGCATCAACCCAAAATCCTGTTCCTTGATGAGCCCACCACCGGCCTGGACCCGGTCTCGCGCGTTTCCGTTTGGGAAATGCTCACGCGGCTCAAACACGAACGCGACCTGACCATTCTGGTCACCACGCACTACATGGATGAGGCCGACAAACTGTGCGACCGCATCGCGATTGTGGACCACGGCAAGCTGGTCGCCCTGGACTCCCCGCTGAAATTAAAGGCTTCCATCCCCGGCAAAAACTTTTTGGAAGCCAGCTTTTCCGGCATTCCGCCCCGGTGGATGGAAAGGTTGCAGACCCTGCCGGAAGCAACCGGGGTGACGGCCGTGGATAACGTTTTCCGGATCACCTCAAACAACGGCCCGCGCACGACGGTGGCCCTTTTGGAAGCAGCGCGTGACGCCGGGGTCACCGTGGCCTCGCTCTCGGTGCAAAGCACCACGCTCGACGACGTGTTTGTGCATTACACCGGACATCAAATGCGCGACCTGCTCCAAGCCCCGTCGGCGGCCAACAGTCCGTTTCTGCTCCAGCGGGGCTAACGCCCCACAACCCATGCAACGAGTCTGGGCCATCATTGAACGCGATTTGCGCCGCTTCCGGAGAAGTCCGGTGTTGGTGGTTGTCTCCATCATCATGCCTTTGGTGCAACTCATCGTGCTGGGTTATGCCTTTGGGGGGAAGATCAAGAACCTCCAAGTGGGGGTGGTGGATGAGGATCACGGTGTTCCGGCGGTCCGGTTGAAGGAAATGTTTCAGGCCGTGGCCGCCAACGCGCTCACGTTTGAAACGGTTTCCTACAGCGACCAGGGGTCGGCGCTCCGCGATTTGCGCAACGGCAAAATCAACGGTGTTTTAAACATTCCGCCGCATTTCTCGCGCAAACTCCTGGCCGGGGTCAACCCGGGCATCGCGCTGGTGGAAGACAACACGGATCAATTTTCCTCCTCCACCCTGGAAGGCACGTTTGCCGATCTGCTGGCATCGTACAATTCGCCGGCCGTGCCGCCGCGCGTCACGGCGGCGGCCACCCTGTCCATCGTCGAGGTGTATCCTTATGTGCCTTACATCCAGTACTTGCTGCCCGGCACCATTGTGCTGGCGATTTTTGTTTCGGCCATGATTGGCGGCGGCATTATTTTCATTGATGACAAGGCGCGCGGTCTGCACGAGGGGTATCTGGTCACGCCCATCCGGAAATTTGAATTGATCCTGGGATTCACCCTGGCCGGCGCCGCCAAGGCCATCATTACCGGACTGGTCTTGATCACGCTGGGCTCATTGATCGCAGGCATTCCCGATCCGCTGAATCCCCTGCGCCTGGCGCGGATGCTCCTGCTGGTGGTGGTGACCGCGCTGGCCCTGATCAGCATGATGTTTCTGATCATGGTGCGGGTGAGTGACCCGCTGGTGCCCCGCGCCATTTTTGGCATGCTGAACACCATGCTGTATTTTCCCAGCGGCGCGGTGTACCCCACGGGATCATTTCCGGGGTGGATGAAAGCCATTGCGGTGGCGGACCCGTTCACCTACGCCGTGCATGGGTTCAAGCAACTCGCCCTGAAAAACACGGGCCTCATGGCCATTAGTTTTGACCTCGCCTTTCTGCTGATTTTCACCGCGCTGATGATGACGGCCGCCACCCTGCCGTTTCGCCGGACATTATAGGGAAACCCGCTGCATACTGAATGACTGGGACCCGGTCATTTGCACTTTTGACGCCAATGCCCCGGGCCTTCGCGGGCATGGCGGGGATTGCGCCGCAGGGGCGCACCGGCTACTTTGCGGGGCGTGTTTAATCGCCGAACCAAGTCCGCCCCGTCCGCGCTGGGGCTGTTGATCTGCGTCAACGCGCTGCAGAGCTGGCGGCGGCTGTTGTCCGTCCGCCGGCAATCGAGTTTGCTCACGGGCATCATCGGGGCGTTTGTCCTGGGGTATCTGGTGCTGTCGTTTGAACTGTTTTACCACGGGCTGACGTTCATCGCCAAGTTCCCGGGTTTGGGGGCGGCGCTGACGGACCGGTTGCTTTATGTTTTGTTTGCGTTTCTGTTTGCCCTGCTGCTGTTGAGCAATTTGATCATTTGTTACACCAATTTTTTCCGCAATCGCGAAACGGCTTTTTTGCTGTCGCTGCCGGTGCCGCACCAGACGATTTTCCGCTGGAAGCTCATGGAGTCCTCCATTCTGGCTTCCTGGGCCTTTTTGTTTTTGATCGCCCCGCTGCTGGTGGCGTTCGGGCTGGTCCGGGGCGTGCCGTGGCATTTTTATCCGTTGACGGCGGTGCTGATGGGCTTGTTCATCATCCTGCCTTCGGTGCTGGGCGCGTGGCTGGCGATTGGCATCGGGCGGTTTTTGGACCGGCGCAGTTTCCAAATCACGCTGGTGCTGGCCGCCGTTGTGCTGCTGACGGCGGCGGTGTGGTGGAAGACCCAGTCCGCGACGGACGAACTGCTGGACAAGCGGACGCTGGAGGCGCTGGATCAGTTGCTGGCCAAAACCCGGTTCACGCTGTTTCCCTTTCTGCCCAGCTACTGGCTCTCGTCCGCGGTGTTGCAATGGTCCGAGGGGGTTCTGCGGGGCTCGCTGTTCTTTGCGCTGGTGCTGCTCAGCCACACGCTGTTTTTCGGCTGTCTGGCCTGCACCCGCTTTGGTCGTTTATTTTATGACACCGCCTCGGCGGTCAACAGCCGCGCGGGCGGGCACGGGTTT
Source organism: uncultured Bifidobacteriaceae bacterium (assembly GCA_964618545.1). Classification (GTDB taxonomy): domain Bacteria; phylum Verrucomicrobiota; class Verrucomicrobiia; order Limisphaerales; family UBA11358; genus UBA11358. Next base: position 33,176 of record CAZUBG010000026.1, read on the forward strand.
CAGTTCAGAACGCCGGCGGCCGGGCAGGTCGTCCCCGGGGACGGCTGGCTGGAAAAATTGTCCGGCGGACTGTTCTGGCTGGGCCGCGATGTCCGCGCGCTGGCGGTCAAGGACATGCAGATGTTCTGGCGGGACACGACCCAGTGGGGGCAGTCGGTGATGTTCTTCGGCCTGCTGGCGGTGTACATCATCAACCTGCGCAATTTCACGCACCAGCTTTCGAGCCCCTTTTGGATCAACACCGTCGCCTTTTTGAACCTGGGGGCCTGCGCGTTCAATCTCGCTTCCGTGACCACGCGGTTTGTCTTCCCGCAGTTTTCCCTGGAAGGCCGGCGGATGTGGATTGTCGGCCTGGCCCCGATGGGGGTGAAGCGCGTGGTGATGACGAAGTTCTGGCTGGCGAGCACGATGTCCCTGATCATCACGCTGGGCCTCGTCGTCCTCTCGTGCTGCCTGCTGAACATGACCTGGGACCGGGTGCTGTTTTTTGGCGCGGTGGTCACGGTGATGTCGTTCACGCTCAATGGTCTGGCGGTGGGGCTGGGGGTGCTGTATCCGAACCTGAAGGAAAGCAACCCGAACAAGATTGTCAGCGGGTTTGGCGGCACGCTCTGTTTTGTCCTGAGCTCGGTGTATATCCTTGCCTCGCTGGCGCTGCTGGTCATTGGCGGGGGCGGCTGGCATGGCCGGCTGCTGTGGGCGGTCGGCGCGATCGTGGCCTTTGTGCTGCTGTCGGTGGTGATCGGTTGGGTGCCGATCAAATGGGGGCTGCGGCGGCTGGAAAACTTTGAGTTTTAGGGAGGAGGGGAGGTGCGCGCGGGAATTTTTTAACCGTGTTTAATCGTTGCCTTGGGGGTTTTGCCGTTCTTTTGCTTGGGCCTGCCGAACCCAACCACGCCATCGTGCCTCCCAACGCGGAAAGCATCGCATGTTCCGGCGGCCTTGTCAAGGAAACGCCCTCAAAATGAGGCGCGAAAAAATAAAACGGGAGGGTCATTTTCGTTACCTAGTAACGCGATGGGATACGGATTTGGGTTGACAAGATGGGCAAGTCGTTGCCGGGGAAGGGGTTGCGGTGTGTCAAGGGAAAATGCTTTAAAAGGCCGTTTTGCGTTACTAGGTAACGAGTTTGGCTGATTCGGTTTGACCGCAGATGGACTCGGATGGGAAAAGGCAAAGACGGCAACTGCGGGGATTTATAACCACGGAGGAGAAAAGGCGGGGGTGCTTAACCGCAAAGATCGCAGAGATCGCAGAGAGGGAAAAGGCAAGCAGCCCACGAATCTCACGAAGGGCACGAATCTGGGGGGCGCTGGCAGCATTAACGCGGCGCGGTTTTTCGGTTGCTTTTGTCCGGGCCATCAGATCAAACAGGAACCCAAGCTGGTTGGGTGGGAAAGCCGACCGCGCCCCAGCACGAACCCGCCGTCAGAAGGAAATAGGACAATACCACCAACTGGCTTCTTTCAGAAACTATGACGCCAGCCTAAAATATGTCAATCTCAAGAACCGACCCCTTTAGGGCCGATTGCCAATCGGCGCCACGCTGGCGTGAGAGGGTGAAAGCTGATTCCGGGGTTTTAGCTGAATTCCGCGGGCTGCGGCTCACAGAGCCGCGCTCCGTCGCCGGGCGCGGGCCGGGGTGCCAAGAAGGTGGTGCCGCTCCGACGGAGCTTGAAACGGTTTGGGTAGGGTGAGGCTACAAATAGGCCAGCCCTACGGGCTTGAAAAGGTTTCCTTTGGCTATCTGGCAGCCTTTGATCGGGGGGACGAGGTCTGGCATGCAAGAGCGGCAGAGGGTTGCCGCAGTACGGGACGCTGCGCGTGGTCAAATGCCCATGAGTATATGACACGGGGGGCGTTCGGAGACCGGGCCGATTGCCAGTCGGCGCCACGCTGGCGTGAGAGGGTGAAAGCTGATTCCGGGGTTTTAGCTGAAT
>CAZUBG010000027.1:0-35040 GCA_964618545.1 uncultured Bifidobacteriaceae bacterium
CCTCAATGCTGCACACGCCGCTGATGTCCGGCACGAACGCGATTCACGGCATCATCCTGTTCGGCGGCATTCTGGTGCTGGCGGATGCGGTCACGCCCCTGCAAATGGGGCTGGGTTTTGTGGCGGTTGTTTTCGGCTCAGCCAACGTGTTTGGCGGCTTCATGGTCACCGACCGGATGCTTCAAATGTTTAAGAAAAAGAAATAGTCATGAGTTCCACCATTGCTTTCATTATTATCGGGGTTTCGGTTCTGTTCATCATTGGCATCAAGTTTCTGAGTTCGCCCAAGACGGCGCGGAACGGCAACCTGGTGGCGGCGGCGGGCATGATCATTGCGTTGCTGGCTTTGCACAAGCCCGGCGGGGAATATGTCTGGAGCCAGGGCTGGACCATTAATTACACGCTCATTGTCATCGGCGCCATCATTGGTCTCATCATCGGCGCGATTGGCGCGTATTCCGTCAAAATGACGGCGATGCCCCAAATGGTCGCCATGTTCAACGGCGCGGGCGGCGGGGCGGCGGCCCTGGTGGCCAGCCTGGAGTTTACGCGCGGCTCCCACAGCACCGAGGGGATGACGTCGTTCATCGCGGGTTCCATGCTGTTTGCCACGCTGATCGGTTCGCTCTCGTTTTCGGGCAGCATCATAGCGTATCTCAAGCTGGAGGGGAAATGTGAAAAACCGATGACCTTCCCCGGTCAGAATATTTTAAACGGGCTGATCCTGCTGGTCATTCTCGGCTTGTGCGGCTGGCTGACGTTCAATGCCACCAACGGGAACGCCACGGCAGCCTTCACCGCGATGTTCCTGCTGGCCTTGTTCTTCGGCGTGGCGATGGTCATGCCCATCGGCGGGGCGGACATGCCGGTGGTCATTTCGCTGTTGAACTCCTTCACCGGTCTTGCGGTGGCGGCGGACGGGTTTGCGATTAACAACCTCGCGATGGTGGTGGCGGGAACGCTGGTCGGCTCCTCCGGCACGCTCCTGACCCTGCTCATGTGCAAGGCGATGAACCGTCCGGTGACCAATGTGCTGTTCGGCGCGTTCGGTTCCAGCGGCGGCGCCGCCGGCGGCGCTGCGGGCGACATGGCGGGCAAGACCGTCAAGCCCATCCAGGCCGACGAGGTCGCGGTGCTGCTGGCCTATGCGCAGCAGGTGGTCATTGTTCCCGGCTACGGCCTGGCCGTGGCGCAGGCGCAACATGCGGTGCGTGAACTTTCCGACGAACTGGGCAAACGCGGCGTGGAAGTCCGCTTCGCGATTCACCCGGTGGCCGGCCGCATGCCCGGTCACATGAACGTGCTGCTGGCCGAGGCCAACGTCCCCTACGACCAGCTTTGCGAAATGGAAGCGATCAACCCGACGATGGAACGCGTGGATGTGTGCCTGGTGATCGGTGCGAACGACGTGGTGAATCCCGCCGCGCGCGAAAACAAATCCAGCCCCATCTACGGCATGCCCATCATCGAAGCGGACCACGCCAAGACCGTGATTGTGATGAAACGCTCGATGGCCGCCGGTTTTGCCGGCATTGAAAACGACCTGTTTTACAAGGACAACACGCGGATGCTCTTTGGCGATGCGAAGAACTCGCTGAACGCGCTGGTCGCCCAGGTCAAGGCGAGTTAAGCCGGTCATGCATGAGAACGTGCCCATTCTGGCGGCGCAACCGTTCCTGCAGGGACTGACTTCGGAACAACTTGAGTTGCTGGCGGCGGATTCCATGCCGGCGGAGTTTCAGGCGGGGGAACGCATTCTGAGTGAAGGCGCCCCCGCCAATCGTTTTTATCTGATTCTCGAGGGCCGGGTGGAATTGGAATCCTCGGTTTTGGACGGCGAACCCATCCCGGTGCAAACCCTCGGGCCGGGCGAACTGCTGGGCTGGTCCTGGCTGTTTCCGCCGTACTGCTGGCACTTTGACGCCCGGGCGGAGGTCCCCACCAAAGCCATCCTGTTCTACGCCAAGCATGTGCGCGAGCTGTGCGAGCAGAACCACGATCTCGGCTACGAATTGATGAAGCGCGTCTCGATCATCCTGATCCAGCGCCTGCAATCCTCACGCAGCAAGTGCGTGGTCCATCACGCCGGCTGATCTCGTTGGAATTAGCGTGCCAGGACCGGTTTTTTGCGATAATAGCGGGGCATGAACCGTGGGCTGCGGGTCGCCACGCCACCGTCCAGGCCGTTGCTGGTCTATGACGGCGACTGCCATTTTTGCTCGTTCTGGGTGCGGCGCTGGCGGCAATTGACCGGTGAGGCGGTGGATTATCTGCCGGCGCAGGACCCGCGGATCGCGGAGCAATTCCCGGAAATTCCCCGTACGCAGTTCGCGGAGGCGGTGCAGTTGATCGCCCCGGACGGAGTGGTTTATTCGGGCGCGGAAGCGGTGTTTCGCACGCTGGCCCATCATTCCCGCTGGCAATGGCCGTTGCGCCTTCAGCAAGCTTCCCCGATGTTCGCGCGGTTCACTGAATGGGCCTACCGGTTGGTGGCGGAGCACCGGCCGTTCTTTTCCACGCTGACCCGCTGGTGCTGGGGAGGGCGGGTGGAGGCCCCGGCGCATTTTCTGGTCCGCTGGCTTTTTCTGCGTGGGCTGGGCTTGGTTTATCTGGTCGCCTTTCTGTCGCTCTGGATGCAAATCAGCGGACTGATGGGTCACAACGGCATTCTGCCGGCGGATCAGTTCATGCCGGCGATGAAGCAACAATGCGACGCCCAAGGCATGGGGCTGGAACGCTACCACCTGCTGCCCACGCTGTGCTGGCTGGATGCGTCCAACGGTTTTCTGAGTTTTCAATGCGCGGCGGGGACGATTTTGGCGGTGCTGTTGATTCTCGGTTTCGCGCCCGCGCCCGGTCTGTTTCTCCTGTGGCTGCTGTATCTCTCGCTCGTGACGGTGGGGCGCGATTTCATGAGTTTTCAGTGGGACAACCTGTTGTTGGAAGCCGGTTTTCTGGCCGTCTTCTTCGCTCCCTGGCAGCTTCTGCCCCGGCCCTCGCGCGAGGCGCCGCCGTCGCGCCTGATGCTCTGGCTGCTGCGGCTGCTGTTGTTCAAGCTGATGTTCTCGTCGGGCTGCGTCAAGTTGTTGAGCGGCGACCCCGCCTGGCACCAGCTCACGGCGCTGACGTTCCATTATCAGACGCAGCCGCTGCCGACCTGGCCGGGCTGGTATGCGCACCAATTGCCGGTGTGGTTTCAGAAACTTTCCTGTGCGGCGATGTTCGGCATTGAACTGGGCGCGCCGTTTCTGATCTTCGCGCCGCGCCGCCTCCGGTTTGCCGGCGGGGCGCTGGTGGCGGGCTTGCAAGGGTTGATCCTGCTGACGGGCAATTACACGTTCTTTAACTGGCTGACGCTGGCGCTCTGCCTGCTGTTGCCGGATGATTTTGCGCTGAGGTGCTGGGTGCCCGACTGGCTGTGGCATCGGTTTCCATCCGGGCTGCCACCCCTGGCCGGCACGCCGCAGCGTCGGTGGCCGCAGCCGGTCCTCGTTGCGGTTGCGGTGATCTGGCTGAGCGGCTCCAGTTGCAACCTGGCGGGCACGCTGGGAGTGGGGTTGGACTGGCTGGCTCCCGGCGAATGGGTGGCGGAGGAACTCGCGCCCTTCCGCAGCGTCAACAACTATGGATTGTTTGCGGTGATGACCACGCAGCGCAATGAGATCGTGGTGGAAGGCAGCAACGACGGCGTCCACTGGCGGCCCTATGAATTCAAGTACAAGCCGGGGGATGTCCGCCGACGACCGGCGTTTGTCGCGCCGTTTCAGCCCCGGTTGGACTGGCAGATGTGGTTCGCCGCGCTGGGCAGCGCGGGTCAGAATCCGTGGTTTGAAAACCTGTGCGCCCGGCTGTTGCAGGGTTCGCCGGAGGTGCTGGGGTTGCTGGCCGCCAACCCATTTCCCGACCATCCGCCACGCTATGTCCGCGCCGAGCATTACCATTATCAATTTACCGATTTTGCCGAACGGCGCGCGGATGGCGCCTGGTGGCAGCGCACCCTGGCCGGGGAATATTTGCCGGCGGTTTCGCTGAAGGAGTGAGCGGGATGGGACTGAATCCAAGTGAAAATATCCGGCTTTGCTCTTTATCCGCCGGCCTTTCAGGCTTAGCCTTTTCGCCGCATGGCGCTCGTGCGAATCCTGGTGGATGGGTACAGTCTGCTGCACGCCTGGCCCGAACTGGCGCCGGGCGCGCCGCGGCATTCCGCCCGCGCCCGCGAGGAGTTGATCCAGGTGCTGACCGGCTTTCACGATGCCACGGGCGATCCGCTCACGATTTTTTTCGACGGTTCGGGAGCGCCGCCGGGGACGCCCAAAAGCGAATCGAGCCGGGGGGTGGAGATTTTGTTTTCCGGCCCCGGCCAGACGGCGGACGACCTGATCGAACGGGCGACCCACCGGTTTCAGGATTACGGCGAGGTGCTGGTGGTGACGAACGATCATGCGGAACGCGACACGGTCAGCGGCTTTGGCGGTTCTTATTCCAGTTGCGAGAATTTCATCCGCCGGATCGGGGGGGCGATGGGGGATTTGGCGGAGGACTTGGAGGATTACAACCGCCGGCAGCGGGAGGCGTTCCGGCGGGCGAAGCGGCCGCCGGGACTGTGAATTGCCGGAGAAAATTCCGCCGTGACATTTGCCGGCGGGTCTGGAAGTATTTGCGTCCATGAAGCTATCATTTTTAGCCAGTGCCTTCGGACTGTTTGCCGCCGTCATGAGCGGTTGCGCCCAGCAAACGACCCCCACCCCCAACGCCGCGGGCACCAATGCGGCGTCCGCCACGGTCAAAATTGAATCCGCCAGGCCGGCAGACTTCACCGACCCCGCCAAACTTACGGCGAAAGCGCCCGAAACGTTCAAGGCCTTGTTTGACACCACGAAGGGCAAGTTCACCATTGAAGTGACGCGCTCACTTTCGCCCAATGGCGCAGACCGTTTTTATAACCTGGTTCGTTCCGGATACTTTAAGGACGTCGCCTTTTTCCGGGTGATTCCCGGTTTCATGTGCCAGTTTGGCATTCACGGTGATCCGAGTGTTTCGGCGAAATGGCGCGAGGCCAACATTGCCGACGATCCCGTCAAGGGCAGCAACGTTCGCGGCGCTGTTACCTTTGCCACGGCCGGCCCGAACACGCGCACGACGCAGTTGTTCATCAACTTCGGCAATAACGGGAATCTTGATGGAATGGGGTTCTCCCCGTTTGGCAAGGTGAGCGAGGGCATGGACGTGGTGGACAAGATTAACGGGGAATACGGCGAGGGAGCCCCACAGGGGGCCGGGCCGAATCAAGGCCGCGTGCAGATGGATGGCAACGCCTACTTGAAAAAAGAATTCCCGAACCTGGACTACATCAATTCAGCGACCCTTGTCCCGGCCGACAGCGTGAAGTAATAACCACCAATATAATCCCAACCATTATGAGCGAAGTAGCCGTTATCACCACCACCGAAGGCGAGTTGACCCTGGAATTCTGGCCGGAGGTCGCGCCGAAAACCGTCGAGAATTTCAAGACCCTCGCCAACAAGAACTTTTATGATGGCACGGCGTTTCACCGGATCATCAAGGGCTTTATGATCCAGGGCGGCGATCCGCTGACCAAGAACGCCAAAAAGGAATCGCAGTGGGGCACGGGCGGTCCCGGTTACCAGGTCAAGGCGGAGTTTAATGAGCGTTCCCACCAGCGCGGGGTGATTTCCATGGCCCGCAGTTCGAATCCGGATTCGGCCGGCAGCCAGTTCTTTATTTGCGACGGCGACGCCTCATTTCTGGACCGCCAGTACACGGCGTTTGGCAAGCTGATCAAAGGTGAGGACGTGCTGGCGAAGATCGCCAATACGCCCTGCGCCCGCAGCGGCGGCGGCGAGGCGAGCAAGCCGACGAAGCGCGTGGGGGTGACGAGCATCCGCATCGTGCCGCAGGCCGCGTGAGGCGCCGTTTGTGGATCTGCCCCAACTGGCGCAACTGTTGACGGCGATGGGCTGTCCGGCGGACAAGTCGCCGGAAATGGCCGCGCAACTGGACAAGCGCGCCCGGCAACTGGCCGGGGCCAAGGGCCGGACTTATGACGAGGCGCTGACCCACCTGCTCAACCTGATGAAACAGGGCCGGGCAGCGCAGGGGAAGTGAGGGAACGCGCCCCGGAGCGCGGCCTTAAGGCCGCTTCAGCGTGCGAACGCCGACCAACTTCGCCGAGTCGTGAGTCAGCAGTGGTTTTAGCGTTGAAGCGGGCTGAAGCCCGTGCTCCGAGCGGTTTGCACGCTGAATGATTTATGATCAAACCCTGGCCCACCATGCGTTCGACCCTGATCGGGGATTACCGCATTTTTAAACTGCGGTCCGACGTCAAGATTTCTCCGCGCACGGGGCGGGAGCATGATTTTTTCGTCCTCGACAGCGTCAATTGGGTGAACGTGATCGCGGTCACGCCGGATCAGCAATTGGTGATGGTGGAGCAGTACCGGCACGGTTCCAACAGTGTGGAACTCGAAGTGCCGGGAGGGATGATGGACCCCGGTGAAACGGACCCGGTGGCAACTGCCGTTCGGGAATTGCGTGAGGAGACGGGCTACGAAGGGGAAAACGCGCGGTTGCTGGGGCGCGTCCACGCCAACCCGGCGATTTTGTCCAACATTTGTTACACGGCGCTGATCGAGGACTGCCGGCTGAAGCACGGGTTGGAGATGGATTCCGGCGAGGACCTGGCGACTCGGTTGGTGCCGGTGGCTGAAGTGCCGAAACTCGTGGCCGAAGAAAAAATCCAGCATTCGCTGGTGGTGGTGGCCCTCTACTATTTTGATTTGTGGCAGCGCGGGATCAAGACTTTACGAGGTTGATTAAAACCAATTGCCGCATAGATTAAAGGAATGACGAGAGACAAAACTCAGACGGCGATCAACGAAGGCATTCCTTTTTAAATAAGGATGGCCGACGGGGAAAAGCATGAAGTCACCGACCGCTATCAGGTTGCGCTGGGCAGAACCACGGTCATCGTCGTTGGCAAAAATGACATGCCGCATGTGCTTCCGTTGTTGACGATGACGGGCATCAGCTATTTGAAGTCCGCGAAATAATTTTAAACCCCGCCACCGAAGAAATCCCGATGCCCGTTCAATTGTCAGACCGGCTCTACGACAAATTCACCGGGTCAATGTCCACGGTCAGGGTGACTTCCTCCGGCAGGGTCAGGGCCGCCACCATTTTGGCCAGGGCCTGACTCAATTTGCTCATGGCCCGGGTGCGCAGCATGATCTGGTAACGGTAGTAGGTTTCCGCTTTGAGCAACGGGGCGGGGGCGGGACCGGCAATGATAAGATCTTTGAAGGCGGGCGGCGGGTCGCCGGCGGCGGGCCCGGTGGTTTTGCCGGTCATTTTTTCCAGCTCGCGTTTCAGGTGGTCGGCGGAGAATTTCACCTTGTCCTCGTTGCGGCCCTTGAGCGTCAGCAGGGCCACGCGGCTGGCGGGCGGGTATTTTAACTGTTCCCGGAATTCCATTTCCTGTTCGTAAAACCCCTGAAAATCGTGGCGGCGGGCGAATTGGATGGCGGGATGAAACGGGGTGAACGCCTGCACAAAAACCTCGCCTTCCACATCACCGCGCCCGGCGCGGCCGGCGACCTGGGTGAGGAGTTGGAAGGTGCGTTCGCCGGCGCGAAAGTCCGGCTGGTGCAGGGCGGAATCGGCATAGATGATGCCGACGAGGGTGACGTTGGGGAAGTGCAGTCCCTTGGCGATCATCTGGGTGCCCACGAGAATGTCAATTTTACCGGCGCGAAAATCGCCGAGGATGCGGCGGTAGTCATCCTTGCGCTTCATGGTGTCGGCATCCATGCGATGGCAGTGCGCGTGGGGGAACAGTTTGCGGATGGCCTCCTCCACTTTTTGCGTGCCGGTGCCGGAATAGCGGATGGCGGGGTTCCGGCATTTTTCGTTGGGGCAAACTTTGGGGACGGGCGCGACGTGTCCGCAAATGTGGCAGCAGAGTTTTTGCTCGGTGCGGTGGTAGGTGAGGGAGACGCTGCAATTGGGGCATTCGGCCACATAGCCGCACTGGGGGCATTGCAGGGCGGTGGAGTAACCGCGTCGGTTCAGAAACAGAATGGTCTGTTCCTTGCGTTCGATTCGCTGCTGGATGGCCTCCTTCAGTTGCGGCGAAAAGATGGGGATGCCCTTTTCCTGATGCGCGGCCTGGCGCATGTCCACCACCCGGACGCGGGGCAGCTTCTGGTTGTCCACGCGTTCCGGCAGTTCGAGCAGCGTATATTTCCCGGATTTACAATTGTAATAACTCTCGAGCGAGGGCGTGGCCGAGCCGAGCACCACGACGGCGTTTTCCATGCGGGCGCGGACAATGGCCACGTCGCGGGCGTGATAGCGCGGGGATTCCTCCTGCTTGTAGGTTTGCTCGTGTTCCTCATCCACAATGACCAGGCCGAGCGGGTCCACCGGCGCAAAAATGGCGGAGCGCGCGCCGATTACAATCCGGGCGCGGCCCTGGCGGATTTTGTGCCACTCATCGTGTCGTTCCCCGGCGGACAAATGGGAGTGCAGCACGGCGACGAGGGTTTGCAGTTTGCCGGAGCTGAACCGGGCTTTGAAACGTTCGACGGTCTGTGGCGTGAGGGCGATTTCCGGCACGAGCACAATCGCGCCCCGGCCGTGTTCGAGCGCATGCGCGAGGGCCTGCAAATAAATCTCGGTCTTGCCGCTGCCGGTGACGCCGTGGAGGAGAAAGGCGGTGGCCGAAGATTTGGCACCGGCATCGGCGGCGGGCGGGGCGTCCATGGCGGCGGTGATGTTCGCCAAGGCGGCCGCTTGTGCGGGATTTAAAACGATGGCCTGGGAAGGGAGGATCTGATCGCGCCCATAAGGGTCGCGTTCGGAAATTTGCGCGGATACTTCCACCAACCCCCGGTCTTCCAATTTACGAACGGTGGCGGCGGTGGTTTTGGCCAGGGCCAGGAGTTCGGTCATGGCCAGTTCGCGGCGTTCGGCCAGGAGATTCCACACGTCCTGCTGCCGCCGGGGGAGCCTGGGCGGTTCGCCGCTGACGGGCAGCAGGCGGACGAACAAGCGCTCGCGCCAGCCGGCTTCCTCCTGGCGCACGGCTTCGGGGAGGACGGATTTCAGGGCGGTTTCGGGCGCGCAACAATAGTATTCCCCGATCCAGCGGGCCAGTTGCAGAATCTTGGGGGTGACGAGTGATTGCGCGCCGATCACCCTGAGAATGGGCTTGAGGTTTGCATGGGCGGATTCCTCGGCCAGCGCGGTGACGCAGCCGGGGATTTTGCGCGCGCCGAACGGGACCTGCACGCGGCTGCCGACCTCGACCCGGTCAAGGAGTTCCGGGGGGATCGAATAGTCGAACTCCCGGCGCAGGGCGATTTCGAGACTGACCCGGGCAATCATGGCTGGTCCGGTTGGGGTGGCAGGACCCGCAGCCCTTTTTCATATTCCGCAATGATGCGTTCAGCCAGTTGCGGTTCCAAGTGCATCGTGGTTTGTTGCAAGGTTTCCACCGTCTCACGAAAATTGAGCAGGCCGACTTTGGCGGCGGCGAAGACCTTGCCCAGCGTTCCTTTGACCTTGAGTGCTTCTCTTTTGGCAAACCGGCGGGCCAGCTTGTCGTCCAGCAGGACAAAATCAGCCTGAATTTCTTTCGCCAGCGCCAGGGCCTGCCGTTCGCCAAAGTCCAGATTGTCGAAACGCGACGGAATAAATTCCGGCGACTGCACCTTCCCCCAGGCTGGCCGGGATTTGGCCCACGCGGAAACGACCGGAGGCGCCGCCGGATGGCCGAGTTCTTCCAGCACGGCCGGCGGCACAATAACCCCCCCGAATAATTTATGCAGGATGGAATCCCGACCCAGCAGAATGAGGTAATGCAGCGGCGTGGTGTCCGACACGACAACAGCCATAAATCAGTTTCCCAAATCGTGTCGAAACTCGCCCAAATCGTAGTTTACAAACAATCCGCGACCGGAAAAAAACTTTTCACCGTCCCAATAATCAAGGTCCAGCAATTCGCAGGCGCGCCCGCGGGTGATGAGTCCCTGGGTGCAGGCTCCCAATACCAACCCTTCCATGACGCTGCGCAGCCGTCGCGTCGGCTCCAGGGGGAGCAGCCGCCCAATCGTCTCTGGAATTTCCACGGTCATCACCGTTACCATTAAACCTTGATACCCGCAAAGTCAATCGCGGGAAATGGCCCGCAACTCGGTTTCAAGTTGCCGCCGCAATTGTTCGCGTTCCGTTTCGGAAATGACCCGGCCAACGCGGAGGGGCTGGCCCACGGTGACGCGGCAGCAGGCAAACGGCAGGGGAATCTGGAACCGGTCCCAGCTTTTGAGCCGGATTTTCCAGTTGAGATGGTAGGACACGGGCACAATGGTCAAGCCGGTCAGTTGGGCGGTGGCGATGACACCTTCCTGAACGGTGTAGCACGGACCCCGCGGGCCGTCAGGTGTGATGGCCAGGTCGCAGCCGGCTTCCGCCCGGGAAACCATTTCGCGCAGGGCCTGCGGGCCGCGCCGGCTGGAGGATCCCCGCACCGGCTCAATGCCGAAGAGTCCGAAAATCTCCGCGAGCAACCCGCCGTCGCGGCTGGCGCTGACCAGACCGGCGATCCGGCGTTCGTGTTTGTGGCGCAGCACATATTTCCGGTACAAAATGGCGGACAAGGCCAGCCGGTTGTGCCAGAGGCTGAAGATCATTTTTTCCCGGGGCGCGCCCTGGAAGAACCCGGAACGATCCTCCATTTTAAAGCGCAGGGTGGCGGCCACGGCACGGACCACCGCGTAGATCAGGGCGGCCAGCAGCCGTTGATGCCAGACGGCCCGGTGGGGGACCACCACGCCGCCGGATTTGGCCGGGCGGGTGTTAGCATGAGAATGACTGGCGGACATCAGGCTCCTTTTTTCAGACAGGCGCGCACCAGATCCTCGACCGTGCCCTGCGGACCGAGCATGGCCTGGGCGGCGCGGACGGAATCGTGGGCCTCGATTTGTTTGAAGCCCAGCGCCATCAGCGCAAGGACGGCGTCATTGAGTTTTTGGTCGTCGGGCGAGAGCGCGTGCTTGGCGCTGGCGGCCTCCCAAGCGCCGGCGACGCCGATTTTGTCGCGCAGTTCCACCACGATGCGTTCGGCGGTTTTCTTGCCGACGCCGGAAATTTTCGAGAGTGATTTGACATCGCCGCCGGCCACGGCCCCGCGAAAGGCGGTTACGGAAATGCCGCTCAGGATGTTCAGGGCGGTTTTGGGGCCGATGCCGGAAACGGTCTGGATGAGCATCCGGAAGAGGTTTCGTTCCGCGTCGGACATGAAGCCGTACAGCAGATGGGCGTCCTCGCGGATGACCAGTTGGGTGAGCAGTTTCACGGGCTGGCCGGGGGCCGGCAGTTTGTCGAAGGAGGAGAGCGGGATCAGGACTTCGTAGCCGATGCCGTTGACCTCGACCACCACCTGGGTGGGGAGGGACTCGACAAGGATGCCTTGGAGAAAAGTGATCATGAACTAGATTTTTTTCAGCGGGGTCAGTTGGTAACGGGAAGATTCCCGGGCGTGGGTCAGGGCCAGAGCCAATGCGTCGGCGGCGTCGGGTTCGGGGCGGGCGGGCAGATTCAACATGCGTTGCACCATGGTGGCGACGGCGGATTTTTGGGCGGCGCCGTAGCCGACAATGGCTTGTTTCACCTTGCGCGTGGCGATTTCATAAATATCCAGGCCGGCTTCGGCAATCACCGCCAGCGCCGCGCCCCGGGCTTCGCCCATGATGAGGGCGGTCTTAAGGTTTTGCACGAAAAAGATGCCCTCGATCACGCAGACGGTGGGATGGTGTTCGGCGATGACGAGGCGCAGGGTTTCGGAGATTTTCAAGAGGCAGCGGGAGCGTTCCCAAGCGGCGGGGCAGTGAATCGTCCCCTGGGCCAGCATTTTCGGGCAGGGCTTGCCGGGGGCGATGATGCCATAGCCTGTTCCCCGCAGGGACGGGTCAACCCCGAGGATGACGGGCGCGGTTTTGGCCGGAGTCAGCGGGAGGGGGGACGTCAATCGTTGGGGGCGCACCGAAGGCGCGCCTTCCACGCGCTCCTTCATTTGTTCAAATTGCCGCAGCGAGATGCCCACGGGGAAAGGTTGCCAGTGACGGCTGGGTTGCAAAAGGAAAAACGCCGGACGAGGGGGGCACCGGGGTGCTGAAAGACATAGGATTGGGTCCGGGGCCGGTGTTAAGTTTTTTTCAACCGGTTTTTTTCGATTTTTACCGTGTTTTTCTGTTCTCTTGGTTTAAACCACAGAGCGGGGGTGCCCTCAGGGTGCTGATGCAGGAAGATAAACTTCTGCACCGAACGACGCTACAGCCGAAAATCGTGTGCTTTGCAACTACCTGAAACACAACAACTTACAAACGTTTATCTTAAAATTGACGCCGATAAACGCGGTTCTTCGCTGTTTTCAGCGGAAGGCCATGGTCCGCAGTTGATTTGGTGACCCGGCCGGTTGCCAACCGGCGACACAGCCGACTGCCCGTGGGCGCCACCACTGCGGACGCGCGCCGTTGGTGAATGGTTCGTCAGTTCGCCCCGGTGGTTTCAGCCGTCCCTTTGGGACTCGTGGCTGGCTGGTCTAAACCTGGCGTTGAAACGCCAGGCTATGGTCGGCAAGCCCTCCGGGCTGGGGAAAGGGGCGGCGAATGCCAGTGGTTAATGAGTCGCCAGTTTCCATTCCAGCGAAAACAGCGAAGAACCATAAATGCAGACGTAAAGGGTTTCAAACCGAGGATTGGGGTGCAGGCGGCCGGGGTTGGTTCATTGAGCAGCCGCCACTCTCAAAGCTTGAATCAGGTCGGATTCAGCCTAATTTGGTTTGACTTGGTTTGACCGGCTCCAAGGGCCGACGCCGGGTCAGGGGACCCGGCCTACAGAGCGAGCGCGGTTTGCGTTATTGGCCTGGCAGCCCCCCGGGTATCATTGTGCCGGCGTGAAAGGTTGGATTAGGTCGGATTAGGTGGGATAACTCGCCTTGGTACGGCATGGATTTTTTTCACACGATAGCGTTAATTAGCGTTAATTAACCCCAATCACCCTAAAAATATCCCGAAATAGCGTTAATTAGTGCCGCTCCACCGTCACCGCGCCGCAAGCAGGTGGTGAGGACGAGCCATGCTCACCCCGGCGGAGGGTCGGCGCCCTCCCAAAGTCACGCCAATGCAAATTGTCAAAGAGCCACGGAGGGCATCGGGCCGCCCGCCGGGGGATTGGTTGGCGCCGGGGCGTGAGATCACGCTGGCAACCGTCCGTCACCCTCCTCAACCGCCACTGGCAGAACCCGGAAAAAACAAACCGGCGCCGACCAGCGGGGGCCAACCTCGTAGATGGATGGAGGTTTGTCAAGAGTGGAAAAACAGAACGTGCTTAACCGGGGCCGGGGGATCCCGAAGTTGTTGGTCAGGCCGGACGGGTGCGCGCTTTTAAACTCGACGATCCCGCGACTGCGGGATCTCGTCTTAAAGCGGCGACCTGTCTGTCCATGGGGCGGGCGCACCAGGTTGGCGAACGGTCTGCGGGTTGGGAAACCCGCGATACGGCAGGCTTGGAAGCCTGCGGTACGAAAAAGCCGCGTCATCCCCGCCGTCGGATTTGAAATCCATGAAATGCCCATAAGGCGCCCATAAGGTGCAGGACCTGTCGCCGCACTCCAAATCGGCCCTCGGCTGGAAAAACCGCCAACAACTTGGGGATGCACCGGAGCGGGATGAAGGCGGGCAATGGGACTTGACGCGGGAATGGAACACGGGCTATGGTCGGGACATCACACCAACGGAGCAACAGGCCGGCGGAGCCAGTGGGTTCTTCGACCGGGAAACAATCAAACTGGAGTTCATATGAATGTCGCGGTAACCGGGGCGTTTGGTTATTCTGGACGTTATATTGCGCAGCGCCTGCTGCAAGCGGGGCATGACGTCATCACCCTCACCAACTCGTTAAAGCGGGACAATCCGTTTGGGGACAAGGTGGAGGCTTTTCCCTTCAGCTTTGAGGATCCGGACTGGCTGGCGAGCTCCATGGACGGGGTGGATGTTTTGGTCAACACCTACTGGGTGCGGTTTGATCACCGGTTGTTCACGCACCGGCAGGCGATTGCGAACACGAAAATACTGTTCCACGCGGCCAAAAAAGCCGGGGTGCGGCGGATTGTGCATGTGAGCATCACCAACCCGGACATTCATTCGGAGCTGGCTTATTTTCGCGGCAAAGCGGAGGTGGAAGCCGAACTGACGTCGCTGGGGGTGTCCCATTGCATTCTGCGCCCGGCGATTTTGTTTGGGAAGGAGGACATTCTGGTGAACAACATTGCCTGGACGCTGCGCCGGTTTCCGGTGTTTGGGATGTTTGGGTCGGGGGATTACAAGCTGCAGCCGATTCATGTGGATGATCTGGCGGCGGCGGTGGTGGAAAAGGTTGGCGGCAGCCAGAACGAAATCATCAATGCGATCGGGCCGGAGACGTTTACCTACCGGGAGTTGGTGGAGCGGATCAAACGGTCACTGGGTTTGAGACGGCTGGTGGTCGGTTTGCCGGCCAGCCTGGCGTATGCGGCCTGCTGTGGCGTGGGGTTGTTGGTGGGGGATATTTTGGTGACGCGCGAGGAGATCCGGGGGTTGATGGCGGGACGCCTGCATGTGGAGGCTCCGCCCCTGGGCCGGACGAAGCTGACGGAATGGGTGGAGAGCCGCAAGGGGACGATTGGGCGCTATTACACGAGCGAACTGGTGCGCCGGCTGGACCGGGTTTCGGAATATCCGTCGAATTGAAAAACCGGGCTTGACCTTTTCGCGGGGTCACATTATGCTTCGGAAAATGTTGAAAAACGTGTCACAAGTCATCCTGCTGGTCGTCGTAGTTAGCGACGCCGCGGGTGCTTGTTGATCGGCTGATTTAACAAAAACCCACGGCTGGCCAAGTCGTGGGTTTTTTGTTTAACCCGCGTGCGATGCCCGCCACAACCAAAGAAATCCATGAGCAAGACCACTGCAATTGCGGCAACGAAAAAGAAAAAAACCTCCTCCCAGCGGGCTGAAGTCGGCCCGGTCATGTACGGCCGGGACATCTTCGTGGAAGCCCTGGAACGCGAGGGTTGCGAGGTGATTTTCGCCTATCCGGGCGGGGCGAGCATGGAAATCCACCAGTCGCTCACCAAATCCAAGATTCGCACGATTCTGCCGCGCCACGAGCAGGGCGGCAGTTTTGCGGCGGAGGGGTATGCGCGGGCCACGGGCAAGGCGGGGGTGTGCATGGGCACCAGCGGACCGGGGGCGACGAACCTGGTGACGGCGATCGCGGACGCCTACATGGATTCGTGCCCGCTGATTGCGATCACGGGCCAGGTCAGCCAGGCGATGATCGGGCGGAGCGCGTTTCAGGAAACGGACATCATCGGGGTGACGCTGCCGATTGTGAAGCATTCCTATTTGGTCACGGACATCAATGATCTGCCGCGGATTGTGAAGGAGGCGTTTTATCTGGCGCAAAGCGGGCGGCCCGGCCCGGTGGTGATTGATTTTCCCAAGAACATCCAGCAGCAGAAAACGCAGCCGGTCTGGCCGACGCTGGAGCAGGTCAAAAAGGGGTTGCGCGGTTACAACCAGCCGGATTTGAAGGCGGACGAAGTGGCGTTGAATGAAATCATCGGCCTGATTGAAAAGGCGGAGCGGCCGGTGTTGTACGTGGGCGGGGGCATCATCAGCAGCGGTGCGGCGGAGGAATTGAAGAAATTCGCCGAGGCGACGAACATTCCCGTGGCGACGACGCTGATGGGGATCGGCGGTTTTCCGGAGACGCATCCGCTGTCGCTGCGGTGGCTGGGGATGCACGGGGCGGCGTTTGCCAACTGGGCGGTCAACGGCGAATACGAGCTGCGCAAGAGCTTTAATGATCCGCAGGTGAAGCTCAAGGACGGCGCGGATTTGCTGCTGGCGTTCGGGGTGCGCTTTGACGACCGGGTGACCGGGAAGTTTGAGGAATTTTGCAAAGGGGGCACCATCGTCCATCTGGACATTGACGCCTCCGAGTTGAACAAGAACTGCAAGGCGCATTTGCCGGTGATCGGCGAGGTGAAGGACGCGCTGACGCGCCTGAACCAGCTGCTCGCGCAGCGGCCATTGAACAAGCCGCACACGGCGTGGCTGGCGCAGATTGAGGAGTGGAAGCAGAAAGCCCCGTTTGCCTACCGGATCACGCCGGAGATTGCCACGAGCGATCACATGGTGCATCTCATGAAGGGCGATCAGGAGCAGGTCATCCTCCAGCAGATGGTGGTGGAGACGCTGTATGAACTGACGAAGGGGGAGGCCTGGATCACCACCGGGGTGGGCCAGCATCAGATGTGGGCCGGGCAATGGTACAAATACAAGTATCCCCGCCAGTTCATCACCAGCGGCGGCCTGGGCTCGATGGGCTATGGTTATCCCGCCGCGCTGGGGGTGAAGGTGGCGCTGCCGGACAAGCAGGTGATTGACATTGACGGCGACGGCTCCTTCCTGATGAACATCCAGGAACTGGCGACGGCGCACATTGAAAAAATCGCGGCCAAGGCGATCATCCTCAACAACCAGCATCTGGGCATGGTGGTGCAATGGGAGGACAAGTTTTACGCGGGCAACCGCGGCCACACCTACCTGGGGGATCCCGCGAAGCGCGCGCAGATTTATCCCGACTACGTGCGGGTCTGCAATTCCTTCAATGTGAAGTGTGAACGGGTGATGTACAAAAAGGACCTGCGGGCGGCCATCCAGCGGATGCTGGACGCCGATGAACCCTATGTGCTGGACGTCATCACGCCGTATTCCACGCACGTCATCCCGTTCATCCCGGCGAACCGGACGGTGGCGGACATGATCTGGAAGGCGTAGCAGGCCTGCCTGAAAATTGAAAAAACCGGGCGGAAAACCGCCCGGTTTTTTTATTTTCGGAATCACTGGGACGGCAGGCGGCCGCGGTTTGATTTCGTTTCCACAGGGCTGTTGTGATTGGCCGCTGGGTGCCGCTCCCCAATCACCCAGCGTTGTTGTTCGCCAGGCAGTTCGCCACGCGCAAGAAATCACATCACGAACAGACTTTTAGTCTTGGCGTTGCAGACGGCGGAAAGGGTGATGCCCTGATCGAAAGTCACAAGCCGTCCGTTGTGTTTGACTGCCAAACCCAGCAGATACAGGTTGGTCAAGAGGCGAGAACTGTGGAGGTTTTCTGCGGCAAAATTCTTTTCGTCGCACAGGGTAATGTCGTCCGGCCAGAATTCATGGTTGCTCTGGCTGGCAAATTGCCGGAGCTGGTCGATTAAATCGCCCGGGGTGAAGCGCGCCTCCCGGCTGTAACCTGGATTGGACATGATGCGGACCACGCCGTTTTCCGTCAGCGGACAACTCGCCCAGCCGTGTTCCCCATTCGCCGTCAACCAGTCATGAGCGCGTTCATAAAACACATGGTTGGAATCGAGCAACGCAATGATGACGTTCACATCCAAAAGGGCGCGCATCGTTTAAACCCCCTCTTGATCCATTAATTGCCGGATGTGTTCGAGTGTCACCACTTCGCCGCGTGAGGGCAGCACCGGAACCCCGTTGCGTGTGAGGTAAGTTTTTTTTGCCGTGGCTGACGGTGCCGTCAAACCCCGCCGTGCGAGTTTGGAGAGAATTTGTCCCGCCGTGCCGCCTTCTCGTTGCGCCAGTTCTTTGGCGGCTTGCAGCACATCATCTTCAATATTCAGAGTGGTTCTCATGCATCTGATGATATCGCATCACCGCATCAAAGTCAATGTCTCCAATGGTGGACATTTTCCCTTTCCCGGCTACTTTTTGGGCAGTCAAAAGCTAATTCAACCCTGGACATTATGAAGCATTTATTAATTATCTGCGCGCTGTTGGCGAGTTCCAGCCTGGTTCCGGCGCAAAATTATGTGGCTAATCTGAGCGAAGAACAGGAATTGGTCGCGGGCTTGATGGACCCGACTTTCGGCCTGGCTGATTTTACGCTGACCGGCTCGACCTTCAGCGTGACCAGCAGCTTTTACCAGGTTTTGGGTTTTCCGACCGGCGTGACGTTGAACGATGCCCCGCCGGGAACCGACGGGCCGGTGGTGTTTTCCTTCACATTGGACAGCGACAGTCCGGATGGATCATTCAGCGGTTCCGGCACTTTGACCGCCGGGGAAATCACCGATCTCAATGCCGGCGACCTCTGCGTCAACCTCAGCGGTGAAATGCCGGACGGAGGGATTCGCGGTCAAATTTACGAGGTGCCCGAGCCTTCTGAACTGGCATTGCCGGGCGCCGGTTTACTGGCCTGGCCGGCGCAAGGGGGGCACGGTCTGACCGGTCACTTCGCCGGACCGTGCATCCCGAAGTGGTGGGTGGGTTTCCCAATGAAGACGTGTCCCCATCGCGCCTCCTGGTTCGCTGGAGGGAGCGGGCTTTCAGCCCTTCAGCACCAGCGGCATGGGGATCCTGGGGCGAGTGCCCCCGGCTGGCACAGGGCCGCGCCGTTGGCGCTCGCAGAGGCGGCGGGAAAATGGCGGGAGTCATGCATCACTCCGCGACCTGCAGGTCAAAACCGGTTTCAGTCGCGGAGTGACACGCATTACAAGGGTTGGGGAACGGTTTTGGTTCCCCTGTTTTCAGTGGATGAGCAGCCTGCGCAGCCACCGCATTGAAGCTGATGCAAGGGATGTTGGGGAATGAATTTCAGCCGTCCCTCAGGAAATTCCACTTGGAATGTTGAATGAACGCATCCCGAACCAAATACACCTGTTCGCACCATTCCACTGGCTCCGGGCCAATCCAATGGCGGCTGCTGTCACCAAAGGGTTCCCACACTTTGAATCTGCGGCCCTTCAACTCAAACACGCAAAACTCATCCTCTCCGGAACCGAAAAAAATTGCGGTGCTTTGATGATGCAAACGCCCGGAATCAAACGCAAAATCCGACAGACGCGACGTCTGCTCAACAGGAAATTGCCAACCTCAAAAGCAATAATCCGGCCGTCTTTATCCTTTAACTCATGGATATTCATCGGAGCGCCTGATGAGGTGAACCACCATACATCAGCGTTGAAGTCAACCGTGAAAAAAACCGCAAAAACCGGGCCAGTCGGTCTTGGCTTTGAAACTTGGAGTTGGAAGTTTCCCTGAATTTTGATGATTGGAATTTGAATTTTCCGCCTGCCGATTCATGGGAAACCATTCTTCGCGACCCTGGGCTGGAGGGTGGAATCCCGTTGGGATTCGGAAACAGAAAGCGGCAATACCCAGTTGCGGCACAGGTTCCGGTCGAGGTTTGCTATTTCGCCGGGTTGCCGCCTTTGACGCGCAGGCGGATGGAGTAGATGCACTCGCTGGCGGCGATGAACAGGGTCTTGTGGTCCGGTCCGCTGAAACTCAGGTTGGCGGTCCACGGTTCCGGCACGTCAATGTGCTCCAGCCGCCGGCCATCCGGGCTGTAAATGGTGACGCCCCGGCCGGCCAGATAAAAATTCCCCAATTCGTCAATCGTCATCCCGTCGCAACCCTGATTGCAGATCAATGATTTGTTGGTCAATGAGCCGTCGGGCAGAATGTCATAGCGCCAGGTGCGGTCGCCGCCAATGTCCGTGGCGTATAGTTTTTTGCCGTCGGGCGAGCCGCTGATGCCGTTGGGCTTGCGGAAGTCCTGGATGACGGGTTTGAGTTCTTTATGGTCGGGGGAGAGGTAAAAGACCCATTCCCCCTTGAACTTCACGCGGTTGGGGTCGGTCCAGGTGCGGCCGTAAAACGGGTCGGTGAGGTAAATGGCGCCGTTGGGGGCCACCCAGACGTCGTTGGGGCCGTGGAGCGCCTGGCCGTGGTATTCGGTCACGAGTTTGGTGATGGTTTTATCGGGGGCAATGGACCACAATTCATTGTGCTCCTCGGCGCAGGCGATGAGGTTGCCCCGCGCATCCTCATACATGCCGTTGGAGCGGCCGGCCGGCTGCAGAAAGGTGGAGAGTTTGCCGTCCACGCTCCATTCCAGAATGCGGTTGTTCGGCTGGTCGGTGAAAAGGACATTGCCCCGGGGATCGCAGGTGGGGCCTTCGGTGAAGGAGAAACCGTCCGCGAGTTTTTCCAGTTTTGCGCCGGGAGCGATGAGGGATTGGGAAAAAGCCGCCGTTTGGCTGAGAAGGAGCAGGGCCGCCAAAATTCGTTTCATAATCAATTGATGGTGGAGTGGTGCCGTCAGTTTTGCCCGGATTTGACCGGATGGCGAGCAAAAACCGGAGGGCGGGGGCGGGGGCGCATGGCCAAAAATCTGTTCGCAAAAACGGGCAATTCTGACAGGGTAATGACCTGAACAATGTTCAGGAAGTCGTGTTATCGGTGGGGTGGAATCCAACGCTGCGAATCACGCCTTGAATGTGGCAGCGGCGGCGGGTGGCATGTTGGCATGAACTGGCAAGAACGAATTGAGGTCAATCCGGAAATTCTGGCCGGAAAGCGCGTGGTAAAAGGAACCCGGCTAGCGGTGGAATTTGTGATTGGTTTGTTGGCGCAAGGATGGCCGGAGACCGAAGTATTGCGGAATTGTCCGGGATTGACGCGTGAGGACATTCAAGCTTGCCTGAGCTACGCCGGGGAATTGCTTGAAGGCGAGAAGGTGTATCCCGTCGAGTTGGCTTGAGGAGCCTCAAGCGCTTCCTGGCAAACGAAAGCTTCCCCCTCGACGCGGTGGAAGCGTTGCGCCGCTCAGGCCACGAGGTGGGCTGGGTGAGAACGGACGCACCGGGGAGTACTGACCGACAGGTTCTGGAGCGGGCGGTGGCGGAAGATCGCGTGTGGCTGACGTTTGACAAGGATTTCGCAGAGTTGGGTTTCCACGTTCGCGTGCCCGCGCCTTGCGGGATAGTCCTCTTTCGGATTCCCCGGAGTTCTTCCAGCCAGGTGGCGGCCGCAGTATCACGGGCAATCGCCTTGCGCGAGGATTGGCCCGGACATTTCGCGGTGGTCGAAGCGCACCGGATCCGCATCCGGACGCTTCCCTGCTGAAAGTTTTGAGCCGGGGCCACCACGATGCCGCCCCTGACCGGGCTGGGTCAGGCGGAGGTCTGAATTTTGTCTTACGCGTGCGCAAAATCGCTCCTTGTTATTCCGGGGGAATTGGGGCATTTTCCCAAGGCTTGATTCTGCCAAGAAATGAGTAACGATACACAACGCACCCGCCGGTTTCTGAAGACCTGGGCCATCAACACCCTGGCGGTGTTGCTGGCCGTGAAAATTGTGCCCGGCATCAGCATCAGCACGACCAGCCCCTACGCCGCCCCGATCATTACAGCCCTGGTCCTGGGCATTCTCAACGCCTTTATCCGCCCCATTTTGATGCTGCTGGCCCTGCCGCTGTTGCTGTTCACGCTCGGTTTGTTCACTTTTGTGATCAACGCCCTGCTGCTCCGGCTGGTGGCCTGGTTTTTACCGGGTTATTTTCATGTGGAGAATTTTTGGGCGGCGTTTCTCGGCGCGGCCGTGATCGGTTTCATTTCGGTGGTCTTGAATCTCCTGACCGGCGGGGCCCGGGTGGCCGTGCAACGCCGGCCTCCGCCCCCGCCCCCGGGCAGGTCCGGTCCGGGTGACGGTCCGGTGATTGATGTTTAGGGGGTGGCGGGCAGGCTCCGGTAGGCGGCAGACAAGGTGGGAATGCCCCGGGCGTTGAAGTCCCGTTCAAAATCGGTCAGCACTTCCGCCAGACTTCCCGGAGTGGCCACGGCGGTGAACTGCGGGCTGGCTCCGAAAATCTCCGTCATTTGCGCGAAATACTCGCGGTCATCCGTTCGCAGGTACACCACGCCGTCGGAGGCCAGCGACTGGCGTGCCAGAGCGGGAAAGGCGGGGTTGATGAGGCGGTGCCGGTGATGTTTTTTCTTGGGCCACGGATCGGGGAAATAGATGTGCAGAGCCCCGGCGGAATGGGCTGGCAGAAGATATTGCAGAAAGTAGGCGGACTCGATCCGCACCCCGCGCAGGTTGGCCAGCCCGGCCCGGCGGCCTTTGCGATCCAGTTTCTTGATCCGGCCCAGCAACCGTTCCACGCCGATAAAATTGGTTTCCGGATGGCGGCGGGCGTATTCGGCCAGAAACGAGGCGTCGCCGCAACCCAGTTCCACTTCCAGTCGCCGGGCCTGCGGAAACAATCCGGCCAAATCCAACGGTTCCACGATGGATTTCAATTCATAAACCAAATTCGACAGGTCAATAATGGAAGCGGCCATTCGGGGGAGGATGCTAAACCGTCCCTCCTCAAATGGAAATAATGATCGGGTTAGTTTTTTGCCGCCTGTGCGACGGCCAGCAGTTCGGCTTTGGCGGTGGCAAAATCCTTTTGGAAGGCGGGACTGGCTTTTAACTGGCGGACAATGAACTGGGCGAAGACCCGGCCGGCATAGATGTCAGTGGGATAATGCCGGGCAATTTGAATGCGGTGCCAGCCGATGGAGCGGGCTTCGGCCAGGATGGCGGTTTTTTTCTCCGGCAGCAAATCGGCGAGGACGAGGGCGAGCACCATGGATTCGGTGGAATGGCCGCTGGGGTAACTGAAACTTTTTTCGAGTTTGCCGGAGGCCAGCGAGGGATCCACCATGAATGGCCGCGGGCGTTTCCACTCGTCCTTGGCCTGGTCGGTGACGGTGGCGGCATCCGCCTGAACCCGCTGAAAAAAGGCGGTGGTTTTGGGGAGGTTGTCCGGGGTGAAAAACGCGCCAATGGCCGGCGTGAAGTTGAAAATGTCGAATTTTTTCTCGGCAAACGCCGCCACCGCCTCATTGGTGGTGCAGGCGGCATGAACGGCGACCACGGCGGCCATGTCCGCCGCCTGTTCGGGCGAACCCATCAGCGGCGGGTCGGGCAGAATTTCCCGGGCATCCCATTGGCCGGCCGCCAGATAGTTGAGGGGTTTGTCGGCGGCAAAAACCACCGGACTCCAAGTCGTTGCCGCCAGCAGGGTGGCCAGCCAAACCGCGCGCCCGGCGGTATGAATCAGTTTGTTAAGCATGGAATGATCCAAGTTGGAGTGGAAATCAATTCTGAATGTAGCCGCCTTCAACCGCCCAGTTGATGTCCGGGCGGTCCGGATCATCCCCGGCGGGAGCAATGCTGCCATCCCGCCGGACGGCCTTGCCGTCGGAAACCACGTAGAAGTATTTGAAGTAAGCGGCGTGGCCATCCGAGAAAGTGAGGTTGCCGCCGGTGCTGTGCCGGCCGGCAAAGCGCGTGGTGTAACATTCCGGGGTCGCCAGTTCATTGTCGGTGGTCGGGTAATGCGGCGGATTGTCGGTCGAACTGTCGCGCACATCCGAAAACATCACAAAAGCGGAAGGATGCACCACCATGGTGGTCCTGACAAACGCATAGGGCGGCTGGTGGGTGAGGGGCTGGTTGGACAAGGCCTTGGAATTGGCCGCGTAGTTGAACAGCGGCCGCGTTGCGGAAACCATGTTTTCGGAACCGGCATCGCCGGGGCTGACTCCCTGCTGCTGAAACGTGGGACAATTGAAGATGTTGTTCCCCTGGTCAAACACCTCGGGGAATTGGGTGTAATAATACAGTGGTTTGGAGTTGACATAACCGGGCAGGCCGTTGAACCAGATGTCGTCCTTCTCATTCAGGGTGTCATAACACTCCACAATCTGGGTCCAGGTGGGCATGTCCTGTTCCTGGCCGGACAAATTCACCGTGGTGGTGTTTTCGAGCCGCGGCCAGGGATAAAGCTGGTTGTTGTCATCCACATACAGCGTTTCGGCCAGGCCCCACTGCTTGAGGTTGCTCAGACAGACGGCCTGTTGGGCACGGGCCTTGGCCTTGGACAGCGCCGGAAGCAGCATGGCCGCCAAAATGGCAATAATCGCAATCACCACCAGCAACTCAATCAAGGTGAATCCGCGCGTCGGTTTGTAATTTCCATTTATGGTCATAAGTAAAAGAACTCAAATATCAATATGCTCCAAAGGCCGGTATCATCGCTTCTGCCTGTGACATCCCGGTGACCGAAATGTTACAATTGGGTGACATGTGCGCCGTTTCGATGGAAAAGGCTTCTTGGAGGCTGCTTTCAAACATGCGCCAGGCTTATCGGGTCAATTTGTAACCATAATGTCACAAGAACGTCGTTTTCCTGCAACAAAAAAAACAGACAATGCCCGCTCCGAAACTGTGATAGAACCAATGACGCAAACTGAATCAACCACATTTAAATGAAAACCAAACAATTCCTGGCCATTGTGGCACTGCTGGTCACCAGCCTGGTGACCTCCCGTGCGACCAACACCACGATCACCGCCTGGGACTTTGACGGCTACACCATCGGGGTCCAGAACAACAACCCGGTGCCCAGCACGGGTGCCGGCGATGCCTTTTCCCTGGGCATGACCAACTCCTACGGCGGCACCAGTCTCCCGGAATGTGACATTATCCTCACGCCGGGCGCGAGCACCGGCGGGAGTTCGGACGCCTGGCGGATCCGCGGCGGCAGCACGTTTGCCAGCGCCGGCACCCCGGACGGCTGGTCTTCCAGCTCCGGCATCGGCACCCAGGGGGCGCAATTTAATGTCAATACCATGGGGTATACCAACATTCAGCTCAAGTTTGACTACTACATCACCGGCTCCGGCACCGCCAAAATCCAGGTGGAGTACACCACCGACGGTTTGACCTGGGTGAACGACTCGAACCTCGTCTATTCCGCCACGCCCACCTACATTCATACGAACTCCACCAGCGCGAACACCGTGATGGGAGCGTACATTTTTGTGACCGGCGGCTCGGCGTGGTACAATGGCATCACGGTGGGATTGCCCGCCGCCGCCAACAACAACTCCAAGTTTGGCGTGCGCATTGTGAACGCGTCCACCGGCGCGGATGACGTCACCACCACCGGGGGGGCCAACCCCGCCGGCAACATCCGTCTGGACAACGTCATTGTCAGCGGCCTCCCCGAACAGCTTAACAACCTCACCGTCTGGGACTTTGACAGCGGCTACAGCTCCAGCATCGTCATCAACAACCCCATGCCCAGTTATGGCATCGGGTTTGCCACCTCCTTGGGCATGAGCAACAATTACACGGCCGACACCGGCGGCTACAGCCTCCCGAGTTGCGACGTGACGGGCACTCCCGGAGCCTCCACCGGCCCGAATTCTTCCGCCTGGCGCGTCCGCGGCGGCGGGGGCACGCTCTCCACCGCCGGCAATCCGAACAGCGGCTGGTCCACGGAGGCGCCCATTGGCACGCAAGGGGCTGAATTCGACGTCAGCACGGTCAGTTACAGTGAGATCGCCTTGACCTTTGACCTTTACTACACCGCCGCCGCCCCCGCCCAGACCGAGGTGGAGTACACCTCCGACGGTGTGGATTGGTTCAACTGCACGAACGTTGTCCTCGTTGCCGGCGAGGCCGCCGTCCTGGAAACCAACAGCACCGACCCGAACACCGTCACGGGCGTTTATTTCTCCCAAAACAACAACGGCATCGCGGTTTTCCTAACCAACATCTCCGCGTATTTCCCGGCGTCCTGCGCCGGCAACCCCAATTTCGGGGTTCGCATCGTCAATGCCACCACCGGGGAGGACATGCTTAATTCCTCCGGCTTGCCCTACAACGACAACTCCGGGAACTGGCGCTTCGACAACATCGCCATCAGCGGCGCGGCCGGCTATGTCGGGGGTTCCAGCGCGGCCCTGACCCCGCCGTTGTTGAGCACGGCCACCGGGGTGACCGTGGACAGCAACTCCTTTTCCATCACCTTCCCGCCCGGCAACTCAAGCTGGGTCGCATCCATCACCAACATCGTGGCCGGCTCCACGAACCTCTTCAACGCAGCCCTCGGCTACGATGTCGGGGTCACCTTCGGCGCCACCAACATCACCTTCAGCATGAGCAGTCTGGCGGTGTTTCAGACGGCGGGCAACGTGTCCATCACCATTGGGGCCACCAATTACTCCCCGACCTCGGTGAACCAGCCCATCGGTCCGGGCGCGCCCGAGGCGTTTGCCTTCTCCTCCCCGCTGCAGGCTCCGGTTGGCAACGGCGGCACGTTTGTCTCCCAGCCGGCCTTGTCCATCGTTGACCAATACGGGAACGCGGTCACCAACCTGTCCGGGACCGTCACCGCCACGGCGGCGGGCGGCAACTGGGGCTTCGGCACCAACAGCGGGACCGTGGTGTTGCTGGCCGACGGGGTGGGCGCGTTCACCAACCTGTGCGCCACCAACCCGGCGGCCGTGACGGGGGCCTACATCAGCTTCGCCCTGACCGGCGCCGGTCTCGGCACCTTTGCCGGGGCCTCCACCAACTCGGTCGCCTTCAACCTCCTGCCGCCGCCCACGGCTTTCACGGCGGGCAACATCGTGGTTGAGCAACAGGACCTGGTCACCAAGAATTCCACCTTCAGCATGCTGGAACTCAACCCGACCAATTCCAGCCAGTCCGCGCCGGTGAATATTTTTGCCGTTCCGGCCACCGGTCCCAACGCCCTCCGCCAGAGCAGCTCCGGCTCCTGCGGCCGTCTGGCCTTGAGCGATGACCACACCCTGCTGTGCTTCTCCGCCGGTCTGTGCGGCGATTCCACCGTGGCGGACGAAACCACCGAGAACGGGCGCGGAGCCGCCACGTTCAATTTCCTGGGGCTTTACACCTTCCAGACCAGCTACCAGGGCTACGGCGGCGCCACCGCCGACCAGGCCCGCAGCGCCACCACGGTGGACGACATGATCTTCTTCATGGGTGACAAGGGCGGGGTCTACCTCAACAACGAAACCACCAACAACGCATACATTGGCTATACTGTCGCCAACGGCGCCAACGTCCGCTCGCTCAAGAGTTTTGGCGGCGTCGTGTACGCCCTCCAGCAGTCGGGCGGTTCCGATCCGACGGCCACCGTGCTGGACGTGGTGCCCGCGATCGGCAGCGGCAGCCAGGCGCTCTTCCCCTTCGAAGGCTTCCCCATCGAGCCCGAAGTGCTGGACTTCTACCTCTATCGCTCCGGCAACAACGGGGCGAGCTACGACGTTTGTTACTACATTGACGGGACCAACTCCACCTCCGGCGCCATCTTCAAGTATTACTTCACCGGGAGCACTGACCCCAACACCGGCCAGCCCATCTGGGCCCCCGCCGGCTTTTGGAACACCCCCAACGGCGGCGACGGCCTCTGCCTGTCCACCAACGCCAACGGCACCGTGGACCTCTACTACACCACCGGCAGCGGCGGCACGGCCGGCAACAGTGTCATCCATGTGGTGGACAACTCCGCCTGGAACCAGCCGATCAACCTGATCTCGAGCAACACCCTCTACACCGTCAGCGCCGCCTCCAGCCTCCGCGGCATCTCGCTCGCTCCGGTGGCGACCAACTCGCTGGTCGCGGTCGCGCCGATCCTGCCGATCCAGATCACCGCCGGTTCCAGTGTCTTCACCGGGCCGGCCGGCTCCGGTTCCGCCAGCTTCAGCCTGTCCTTCACCAACGTGACCGGCGTGGCGGCCAGCCTGAACGTGTACGGCACCACCAACCTGACCGTGCCCTTCAGCAACTGGGTCAACCTCGGTCAACCGATTGAAGTCACGCCCGGCAAATATGTGTTCACCAACACGGCCGCGAGCAACAATGTGTTCTTCTACACCGTCAACACGAACAACTGACCGGTGGATTTAATTCAGCGGGCGGGTTTCAAGTGAAACCCGCCCGTTTTCATTTGGCGGGGCAATCCGGCGGGGAAAAAACAGGCGGGTCAAATCTGATAATCCAAGACGGCCAAACGGTCGGTCTTGCTCAGGACACGCATGTCCAGGCCGTCATAAATGACCAGTGAGTTGGCGGCCACGCTCTCCATGATAAACACGTTGCCGCCGATGGTGCTGCCGGCGCCAATGACGGTTTCGCCGCCCAAAATGGTGGCGCCGGGATAAATGGTCACGCGGTCCTCGATGGTGGGGTGCCGTTTTTTGCCGCGCAATTGCTGGCCGCCGGCGGTGGATTTGGCCCCCAGGGTCACGCCATGGTACATCTTCACATGATGGCCAATGACGGCCGTCTCCCCGATCACGGTTCCCGTGCAGTGATCCACAAAGAAATGGGTGCCGATTTGCGCGCCCGGGTGAATTTCCATGCCGGAACGCGAGTGGGCCCACTCGGCCATGATGCGCGGAATCAACGGAACCTTTTTCAAGTACAGCTCATGCGCGAGGCGCTGCACCGCGATGGATTCCACGAAGGGATAGGCCACCAGCACCTCCTCCTTGCTCAGGGCCGCCGGGTCGCCGTCAAAGGCCGCGTCCATGTCGGTCTGCAATATCTCGCGAATGGCGGGCAGCTTGCCGAGAAATTCCAGCGTGAGGGCGTGGGCCGTCTGGGGAATCTGCTTCCTCGCCAGATTCGCCGGAGGGTGGTAGGCAAGGCTTTTGCGGATTTCGTCCTCCAACTTGCCCAGGACCGCGTCAATCAAGGCCGCCGTCTCGGCTTTGATTTCGGAGGAGTGGATTAATTGCTCGTCAAAATAGCCGGGAAAAAGCAGGCGCAGCAAATCCTGGGTGATGGCCGTGATGGCGCGCTTGGAGGGCAGATTTTTTCCATCCAGATGATTGATGCCGCCCACGCGGGCGTAAGAGGCAACAAGCTGGTTGGTGAGCTGGGTGACAGTATCCACAGCAGGGATTTACCACAAAAGCCGCCGGGGGACAAAGTCTAATTAAGCCGGGGCCACGACCTCCAGCACGGCTGCCACCACGCGATCCGCGCTGAGGCCCCGGAGACAGCGAAAATCAATCGGGCACCGGCGCAAAAAGCAGGGCGCACAGGGAACGCCGGAGTTGATGAGGCGATGGCGCGGGTCCCCGGGCAGGCCCGGGCCGGTCAACTCGGGTGAGGTGCTGCCAAAGGGCGCGACCACCGGGGTTCCCAACGCCGCCGCCACATGCATGGGACCGGTGTCGTTGGTGATGAGGACACGACAGACCTTCAATGCCGACATGAGTTCGCCCAGCCGGGTTTTGCCCGCCAGGGAGACAACGTGTCCCCGGGACTGCGGGACGGGCAGCAGTTCCCGCAGTTCTTCCGCCAGGGCGATGTCCCCCGGGCCGCCAAAAATCAAAAACCCGCAGTCGAGGCGGCGGTATAGTTCATTGGCGGCGGCGGCGAAGGACTCGACCGGCCAGCGTTTGGCGGGACCATATTCCGCCCCGGGATTCAACCCGATCAAACACTCGGACCGGATGCCGCCCATGGGCAGGAGCCCGGTCAGGACGGCGTTCGTCAGCGGAGCCGCCTGCAAGCAGGGGGCCAGTGGCCGGGGGGCGGCCCCCAGCGTTGCCACCAGATGCAGGTATTCATGAATTTGATGCGCGCCGGGCGGCGGGATTTCCGGGATTGTGCCCGAAGGCGGACGGGCGACGAGCCGCTGAATTTCCGCAACGGTGCGCTTGTGCATTTTTGCCGTGCCGGGCCGGGCTGCCACCGGTTGGGTGAGCAGCCAGTTGCGCCACGGGCGGGCGTAACCAATGCGGTGGGGAATTCCCGCCAGAAAAACCTCCAGGGCCGAGCGCGGTGAATTGGGCAGCACCAGGGCGTGGGTGTGCCGGCCCTTTCGCAACCGGCGGCCGATGGAAAACACGGATTCCCCGGCGCCAAAGGCAATCACTTCGTCCACCGCAGGATGGCACCGCCAGAGTTCCTGTAATTTTTCCGGGGTCAGCAGGCTGATGTGCGCGGCGGGGAACTTTTCCCGCAGGCGCAGCAAGGCCGGCGTGGTCATCACGGCGTCTCCGAGCCAATTCACGCTGCGGACCAAAATCCGGCCTGTGGCCATGTCAGATGCGGGGTTCACACGGTGGTTCGGCAGCGGGGGTTGTTTCCGGGGGATTGGACGGGGCCGCCGCGTCCTTCGTCCCGGGTCCAGCCGCCGGTGGTCTCGGGATTTTTCTTTCGGCGGGTTTCCAGCGTTTGTGGACCCAGAACCAGTTGGCCGGATCGCGGCGCACGGCGGCCTCGAAGGCCAGGTTAACCTCCCGGGTGACGTCCTCGACTGGGCGGCGGCGGCCGTTGATGCAGGTGACGATTTCGGCGCTGTTTTCAATCCGCCACCGGCCCAGCCCGACGCGGTAACAAATGGCCACATGAAGCGGGCAGCGATAGCGCAGGGCGAAGATGGCCGGGGCGGTGGACGTGGAGCATTCATGCCCCAAAAACGGCAGCCGCAAGCCCTTGGGTCCGCCATGGTGGTCGGCGAGCAACCCCAGCAGCGAGCCGGTTTTGGTCATCATGGCCAGCAGCGTCGCGCCCCCGGTGCGGCGCTCGTAAAAGTGGCAGCCGGAGCGGTTGCGCAGTTCCACCATCAACCGGTTCAGTGCCGGCTGTTTCAGGGCGCGGTAGGTGGTGGCCAGTTTGAAGGAAGGCACGAAGTGACCGAAATGGGCATAGAGTTCAAACAAGCCAAAATGTCCCAGGGCGATAATCCGGCTCTGGGCCTTGGGGCCGGCTTCGCGGGGGATGACCTTTTCCATGCCGACCAGTTCAAGATGCCCCCGCAATTGCTCCCAGGACATCGTGTAGGTTTTCACCATGCAGGCATAGTTTTCGCCCAGCCGCCGGAAATTTTCCCGGGCGATGGCGGTGATTTCCGCCGGGGATTTTTCCCGGCCAAAACACATCGTCAAATTTCGCAGCGCCACCTGGCGGTGGGCCGTGTCCAGAAAATAAGCCAGCCCGCCGCAGCGGCACCCGATCCACGCCACCCAGGTCAGCGGAAAAGCGGAGATCAGGGCGACCAGGGCGCCTCCCAGCCGGTAAATCAGAAAGTTCATGCTCAGCGGAAACAGATTTTACGGACACAATCCTGAAAGTCATTGGCCCCGCTGACAATTTTTATTTCCACGCGCAGGAAATAAAAGGGCAGGTCGCGCCGGTCAATTTTGGGGAAGCGCACGGCGTCCTTCTGGGTGGTGATGATGGTGTCCGCCTGGCGTTTTTTGCTGCGGTTGATGGTGTTCAAAATCTCCTGCTGCGTGAACCGGTGGTGGTCGGCAAAACGCTTGGAATAAACCAGCTCCGCCCCCTGGTTGACCAGGCTTTGCTCAAAGCTTTCCGGCTGCGCGATGCCGCTGAGCGACGCCACCTTGTGGCCGCGCAGAAACTCCAGGGTGTGGCGTTCGCCGGTGAACACGTCCTCCAAATAGAGCGGACTGTGAACGCATTCAATGATCGCGGCGGTGGCGTTCAACCGGGTGATGCGCTGCCGCAGCTCGGCGGTCTGGCCGTCGCTTTTGGTGATGAAGATGGTGTGCGCGCGGGCCAGGTGGGAGGGCGGCTCGCGGAGGGTTCCGCGCGGCAGGAGATATTCGTTGCCAAAGGGTTGCTGCCGGTCAATCAGCACCACGTCATGCCGGCGGCCCCGCAGGTTCCAATACTGAAAACCGTCGTCCAGCAGCAGGGTGTCGCAGCCGAACTTCTCAATGGCGTAACGCCCGCTTTTCACGCGGTCCTTGTCCACCAGCACCACCACGTCCTTCAGGTTGGACGCGAGCATGTAGGGTTCGTCCCCCGCCATTTCCGAATCCAGCAGCAGGGATTTGCCGTCCGACACCACGCGCGGCGGGGTCTGGTCCTCGCGGAAGAGGATTTTGTTCAACAGCATCTGATGGACCGGGCGGGGCTTG
Source organism: uncultured Bifidobacteriaceae bacterium (assembly GCA_964618545.1). GTDB lineage: Bacteria > Verrucomicrobiota > Verrucomicrobiia > Limisphaerales > UBA11358 > UBA11358. The sequence continues at coordinate 31,691 of CAZUBG010000027.1, forward strand.
GAGCGATAGCCGCGTGACAGAATGGCCACGTTGCGGCCGGCATCCCGCAGTTCGCGGGCAAATTTCTCCACCACCGGGGTTTTGCCCGTGCCCCCGACCGTGAGATTGCCGATGGCAATGACCTGCACGCCAAGCGTCTTGTCGCGCAAAATCCGGACATTATAAAGCCAGCGGCGGATTTTAACCGCCACTTGAAACACTTTCGAGCCGCCAAACAGAATGGCCCGCGTCACTCTGGCCTTGTAATCATGGCGATCCCCGAAAATGACTTCGAGGAAAAAGGTCTCCAGGCTTTCCGCCCAGACCCGGAATTTATCACGCATCCCCCATAATGTGCCAAGCCGACGCCATGGCGGCAAGAAATCAGAACGGCCGTCCGCAACAGTTGAAACCGGGTCCAGCGGCGGATGGTCCATAAAAATTCCCGCTTTCCGCCTTTGGCGTTTCGGTTTAGTTTGTGCCATGAGCTTAGCGGAACAGATGACGCAATTGGCCCGGCAGGCCAAGGCGGCGGCGCGCGCCCTGGGCCAACTGACCACGGCGCAGAAGAACGCCTGCCTCCTCAAAATGGCCGGGGCGCTGGAAGCCCCCGAGGCCGTGGCCGCCCTCCGCGCCGCCAATGATCTGGACCTGGCGGCCGGGGCCGCCAGCGGGCTTTCCGCCGCCATGCTCGACCGGCTGCAACTGGATGCCAAACGCATGGCCGGCCTGGCGAAGGGCTTGCGCGAAGTGGCGGCGCTGCCGGATCCCGTCGGCCGCCTGCTGGATGAGCGCGTCCGGCCCAACGGCTTGAAGCTGCAAAAGGTCTCCACCCCCATTGGCGTGGTGGTGATCATCTACGAATCCCGCCCGAACGTCACGGCGGACGCCGCCAGCCTGTGCTTTAAATCCGGCAACGCCACCATTTTGCGCGGCGGCAAGGAAGCCCTGCATTCCAACCGCGTGATTGGCGACCTGCTGGTTGGAGTGATTGAAGCCGAGTCCGGCGTCAAGCATGCCATTCAGGTCGTGCCGACCACCGACCGCGAAGCGATCCCGATTTTGCTGTCCCTCACCCAGTATGTGGACCTCTGCATGCCGCGCGGCGGCGAGAGCCTGATTCGCGCCGTGGCCGAATGCAGCAAGGTGCCCGTCATCAAACATTACAAGGGCGTCTGCCATGTGTATGTGGATGCCGAGGCGGATTTGCCCATGGCCGAGGCCATTGCCTTGAACGCCAAGATTCAGCGGCCGGGGGTCTGCAATGCCATGGAGACGCTGCTGGTCCACCGGGCCGTGGCGGAAACGTTTCTGCCGCTGCTCGCGGCCGGGCTCGCGCCCAAAAAGGTGGAGCTGCGCTGTGACCCCGCCAGCCTGGACATATTGACCCGGCGGCTGGCGCCCGGCACGCTGCCGTTGCGGGCGGCCACCGAGCAGGATTTTTACACTGAGTACAACGATTACATTCTCAATGTGCGCGTGGTGGAGGGCGTGCCGGCGGCGGTTGATCACATCAACAATTATGGCTCGGCGCACTCGGACAGCATCGTGACCAGGGACGAGGCGCAGGCGAAGCGGTTCCTGGCCGGGGTGGATTCGGCCACGGTGTATTGGAACGCCTCGACGCGGTTTACCGATGGCGGCGAATTCGGGATGGGGGCGGAGATCGGCATCAGCACCGACAAGATCGGGGCGCGCGGGCCCATGGGGTTGGAGGAACTGACGACCTACAAGTGGCTGGGGCTGGGCAACGGCCAGGTGCGGGGCTGAGCGGAGGCGACCGCCGGCCAGGGCCGGTAAAAAAATAAATTGGGCGGCAATTCTCGTTACCTAGTAACGCGATTTGACGAAATCCCTGTTTTCAGGGGGTTGATAATAACGTTAAAACCCCAATGATCCCTGGGTGTTTGTGTCAAGGAGAAAAAATAATTCCCAAGTGAGCATTTCGCGTTACTAGGTAACGAGTTTTTTTTTTGGACCGGGGGCAGACTGGGGGTGGATTATGAAAATGAATCATCATAACGAAGCCGCCCGGCGGCCCGGTCCGGCCGGGCCGGATGGAGTTGCGGAAACTGCTGCTGCAATTGCGGCGGGCGGGCAAGGCGGTGCGGATCGCCGGGCTGATAGGATTTTGCCGGTTGCCCGGCCTGGAGGGAAGTCTGCACAGTGATTTTGGCCCGCATCAGACACCGCAGGAAGATGGCCGGGAGTGTTACGGCTGGATCGTTGGTTTGGAAATAGTGGCACTGGTCATTGGCGGTTTCAGCCGCATTGCCCGGGCGGTGTCCGAGGACCGCCAGGCCGGACTCTGGGACAGCAACCGGCTGACGCCGCTCAAGGCGTGGCAAATGATTGCCGGTTATTGGTTTGCGCCCGCCCTGCGGGAATTTTACATGGCCGTGGTGCTGGCCGGGTTCGGCCTGCTGATCACCCTGGGTTCGGGCCTGCCCCTCACGCTCTGGCTGGGAACCCAGGTCCTCATTGCCAACCCGGCGCTGTTTTTTGGTTTGCCGGGCATCCTGGCGGGCCTGGCGCGGCAACGGTCGCAGGGCAGCCTGATCATTCTGCTGGAGCTGTTCATCCATCCTTGGTCGTTTGAATCCCCCTCTCTCCGCCATATTTTACAAGGGGTTTCTCACGGTGACACACCAACAGGCACACAAACCCCAGTCCCACTGGGGCATGACCTGACACAAGTGGTCACGGCCTGGCCAAAACTTCCGGCTGCGCTTCAAGCGGCAATGCTCGCAATTGTTAATTCTTCAGGGGGGTGTTCAATGAGCGCCAGCCCCACTGGGGAAACCTGCGAAGAAACGGTGAGCCAAGGGGGTGGGGTCTTTATCTCGCTTTCCGGTGGGGACGAGCGCAGCGAGCCGGAAAGCCCAATTTCGTCTTCTTCCCCGGCCAGTGACACGGATGGACATGCGGACGGGGAAGGGCCTGCACCGGAGCGCGGCGGAGCCTGGCCCGGGGCAGGCCTTCCTTGTCAATATAGTGATAACTGCATTGGAAAAGATTCATCAGGAAAGCCGGTTCCGCTCTCACCGGATCGGGAAAAAAGTCGTCACCGGTTGGAAATGGCGATTGTCTGGATGGTCGGTCAATACGGCCTTGAGCGTGTCGGACTGCTGACGCTGTCATTTGGTGTCCCTGGGAGCGGTCGCGGGTCGGAAGCCACGCGGGAGCTGCGAGAGCAAGCCAAAGATTTCGGGATTATGCACTTTGCAAAGGCAGGGTGTGATTGCAAGTAAAAATATGGGTCTGTGGAACAATTTGTGGGTGATTGCAGGATGATTGGCGGTATACATCAGTATTGTTGATTGATTTTCGGGCGTCGTTGGCGCGCCTATTCGCCGGGGCGGGGCGAGTCC
>CAZUBG010000028.1:0-34895 GCA_964618545.1 uncultured Bifidobacteriaceae bacterium
GCGGGACGCTTGGCGGAGTTGCCGTCGGCCCGCTGAAATTGATCGGCTGCGTTCTTATCTTGCGTATCGCGGGCCGGATGTCTCGGGGATTTGGGCGGAGGCTGGCATTGCTATCGGAAACTGCCTGCTTCAAACCACGCCGGAGTCGCTTTATGAAGCAATGCCTGCGGGCGAGGCCGTGGGCGCCCTCCGCATCACAGCGGATGCGCGGCTGGATAATCGCGAGGAATTGATCGGCACCCTGGGGCTCAAGGATTTGCCAGCGGCATCCACGCCGGACTCACGCCTGATCCTGGAGGCTTTTCTAAAGTGGGGTGAAGATTGTCCGGCCCACCTATTGGGTGATTTTGCGTTTGCCATCTGGGATCGCCGGACGCGGACATTGTTTTGTGCGCGGGATCAGTTCGGGGTCAAACCATTCTATTATTGCGAGCCGAAGGGATGCTTTGCCTTTTGCAGTTGCGTTGACGGTCTGCTGCAATTCGAATGGGTTCCGCGCCGTTTGAACGAACAGCGGCTGGCGAGCCACCTGACCCTATTTTACGGCGATACGGCGACAACATTCTACGCCGACATCCTGCGGTTGCCCCCGGCTCATTCTCTGCGCGTGAATCAATACGGGGTCCGGCTGGCGAGATATTGGAAGCTGGATCCGGAGATCGAGACGCTCCGGGATTCGGACGGGCAGTATATTGAGGAATTCAAGTCAATTTTTCAGGAGGCGGTAAAGGCGCGGTTGCGGACCAACGGCAAACCCGGCTCGATGTTGAGCGGCGGGCTCGATTCTTCGTCCATTGCCGCCATGGCTGGTCATATGATGATGAAGAACAAGCAGGGTCCGCTGGCGACCTTTTCCGCAGTGTTTGATGAAGTGCCGAAGAGCAACGAGCGGACGTTCATCGAGGCCCTTGTTCAGAAATGCGGATTCGCACCCTCGCTTCTGGCAGCCGACCAATGTAATCCTTTTCAGGTTCCCGCAGAACTGGCCCGCACTCAGGCCGAAGTCCATATTCCCGCCAACCTCTATTTGAACTGGGGTCTTTACGGTCTGGCACAGCAGCGCGGCGTGCGCGTCATGCTGGATGGATTTGACGGCGACACCACCCTTTCTCACGGAACAGCTTATTTGGCAGAATTGGCGCGGGCCGCACGCTGGATTGAATTGGCGCGCCTGGCACCGGCCGTGGCTGCCCTAAACGGAGATTCGGCACCGGGAATGTTCTGGAATTATCTGTGGGGGGACGGATTGTGGCCGCGCCTGCCCGCCCCGGCACAAAGGGTCTATCGCGGTGTGGCCAGACGCTTGCGTTCAGTTGGCCGCGCCCATTTCGAACCTTGTTGTGTGTTGAATCAAAAATTTGTGGACCGGATTGGCATGGACAAATACCGGGAGTCGCTTCGTGACAGCGTATTGTCGCCCGTGCGGACGGAGAAGGCGGCACATTACCAGAGATTGATGCTGGGGGTCATGCCGGCCACTTTGGAGATGCTCGAACAGGCGGCGGCGCCCTTTGGTGTGGAGGTGCGTTTTCCCTTTTGGGACCGGCGGCTGGTCGAATTTTGCCTGGGGTTGCCACCGCAATTGAAAATTCGCGATGGCTGCACCCGGTGGATTATGCGCCGGTCCATGGAGGGACTGCTTCCCGCAGAAGTCCAGTGGCGTCGGGGAAAATCCAATATGGGTCATTCCTTCAAGCACTGCCTGTTCAAGCATGGCATGGATAACATGAACGAAGCCGAAGCGGCCGCCGACAAACATCTGCTGGCCTATGTCTGCCCCCGGCACTTAGATGACGCGCGCCGCCGTTTCCGCGCGAACTCTGAAGACCGGGCAACGCTATTTCTTTGGCAGGTGGCCAATCTCACACTTTGGCTGGAGCGAACCCGCTTCGCGGCTTGATCTTCCGTTCCAGTCAATGAAAATCAGTCGGAAAGGAGGTGAATCAAATGAATATCGTAAAGAAATCCTATTCCACTCCCCAATTGGCCGTGCATGGGACGGTTGCGGAACTTACGTTAAAGGGCGGAATCGCATTTATTGACACACCGATAGGCACTCCCGCTGTTGACACGACAGCCAGCGGGATTTGACGATGCGGGCGCTTCTGAACCGCTTGACGCGAATTCAAGCGGAGTGGCGGGGCCGCCCATGCCACTCCGCCCTTCCCGCGTCCGCAACATCGATTCAACTGACTCTTCGCATGCAATCAGAACTTTAAAAAAATCATGACGCCGCGAACCCTTTTTGAACTCTGGATCTCTTCGGCTCGGCACAGCAGTGCAGGCTGCAGGTCATGCTGTATGGTTTTGACGGCGACCCCGCACTTTCTGATAAAGCAGTTCGAGCGGAGGAGGCGTTGCATTGCCAAAAATTGATTTTGGGGGTCATGCCGGTCACTGTGGAGAGGCTCAAACAGACGGTGGCGGCCTTTGGTGTGGAGGTGCGTCATCCCTTTTGGGACCGGCGGTTGATCGAGTTTCTCCTCGGGCAGCCACCGCACTTCAAAACTCGTCACGGCTGCAACCGGTGGCTCATGCACCATCCACAGTGGCGTCGGGGAAAATCGAATGTGGGCCATTCCTTCAAGCACTGCCTGATCAAGCATGGCATGGGCAACATGAACGGAACCGAAGCGGCGCCAACAAAGTTTTGCTGGTCCATGTCTGCCCTCAGTACCTGGATGATGCGCACCACAGTTTTTACGCGGATTCTGGAGATCGGGCGACGCCATTTCTTTGTCAGGAGGCCAATCTTACGCTTTGGCTGGAGCGAACGCATCTAGCGGCTTGATCTTCCGTTCCAGTCAGTGAAACACAATCGGAGAGGAGGTGAATTAAATGAATACCACAAAAATATCCTACGCAGCGCCCCAATTGACCGTGCATGGTACGGTTGCGGAGCTTACACGAAAGGGCGGAGTCGCATTTCAAGACGTTCCTCAGGGCACCCCCGCGGCTCCCATTGGTCCCACTGTTGATGGCTCACATCCGTAATGATGCAGGCGCTCCCGAACCGTTTGAATCAATTCAGGCGGAGTGGCAGGCCCGGCCATGCCACTCCGCACTTTCCGCAGCGTCGTCAGCGTTTTAACCGACGTTTCGCTTGGAACCAAAAACACATTCTTTAGTTTTACGAAGTTGCCAACCGGGCGTCCCGGGCGGAAAAATGCGGGGAGGCTGGATGACGGCCACATCGGGTTGCCCAGCTTGTCAAAGGCAGGATTTCACAACACTTGGTTGTAAAATGAGATATTTTGTTTACGGACTGACCATTGAGTCAGAGATTTTGGTTTCCAGCCTGCCGCAGGGCGTTGGTGACCCGCAGGTGATCGTTCGATTGGCCCCAGTCGAGAAGCCGGCCTGTGGTGCAGACGCTCCGCGCGCGTTTGTGAGCCAACCGGGCGAGTTTCGAATTTACTGGCGTGGTGTGGGGGCTTTCTTCATCCGGCAGGGGCGTGACATTTTGGTTGAGCCGGAACCCGGCGTAGAGGAGTCTGTCGTGCAACTGTATCTCTTCGGACCGGTGCTGGCCCTCCTGCTGCACCAACGCGGATTTCTGGTGCTGCACGCCAGCGTGGTGAGCCTCGATGGAGTTGCGGTCGGCTTTTTGGGGGAAAAAGGCTGGGGCAAATCCACCATGGCGGCGACACTCAACTCCAAAGGTCACGCCTTGGTGGCGGATGACCTTCTGGTGATCACGCCGGACGAGGACGAAACGCCATTGGTTCAACCCGGCCCGCCCCATTTCAAGCTATGGCCCGAGGCGGCGGAGGCTTCGTTCGGCGACGATCCCAAAACACTGGCCCGGTTGCATTCGCAAACCGAGAAGCGGACGCGGTCGGCCCACACCGGCTGTTTGGACGAGCCACTGCCGTTGGGGTCTATTTATATACTTGAGCGGGGAATACAATTGGAATCGGTTCGGCTGCCCCCCAACGAGGCCCTGCTGGCGCTGGTGCGGCACAGCTACCTTTCTGAAATCATGAAGTCGCTCGGCGGGCTGGCTGACAATTTCCGGCAGTGTGTTCACCTTGTCCGCCGGGTTCCGGTCAGCACCCTCAAGCGACCCAAGGACCTGAATGCACTGCGGAACATTGCCTGTTTAGTGGAGGAAGAGGTTGCTTCTCATTGGACTCCGGCAGATCGCTGCGCGTTGGCTGCCACCCGATGAATATCGCCGAATCCATGCACCGAACCAAGCAGGTGGCTGCGGACCTGTCGCGGGCGGTTCAGATGGTATGGTCTGGCGCCGCCGGTTGGACCGCGCTCAGTTTTGGCTTGTCGTTCGTTCAAGCGGGGCTGCCCGTTGCCGGACTTTTTCTGTTCAAAGCGATCATCAATGCGGCGATGGCCGCCGCAAGCGGGTCTCCAACACCCGGACAGTATCACCGGCTGATCCTGCTGATCGCCGGGGCTTTGTTGGTCCAGTTGTTGTCTTCCCTTTTGGGTTCCCTGGCCCAGGTGGTGAGTGAAGCCCAGGCGGCGCAGGTCACCGAGTATATGGAGGATCTGTTGCACCGCAAGTCGGTGGAGGTGGATCTCGAGTATTATGAAACGCCGGCGTTTAAGAACACCTTCCACCGTGCGCAACAGGAAGCCCCGTACCGGCCGACCCGGATTGTCTTTGGCCTGGCGCAACTGGCGCATAGCAGCCTCTCCTTGCTGGCGATCTCTGGCGTGGTGTTGTTTTCCTTTCACTGGACCTACACTCTGATCTTCATCCTGGTCGCCCTGCCGGGATTGTGGGTGCGCCTGCATCAGGCCAGAAAAATGTTTGACTGGCAGGTTGAGCGAACGCCGGTGGAGCGTCACTTGGATTATTACAACTGGATGCTGACCGGCAGCCATCATGCCAAGGAAAACCGGCTTTTCAACCTCGGGCATGTCTTGCGAAGCCGTGCCGCAAAAATGCGCCGCGGATTGAATCAGCGGCGATTGCGGTTCACCATTCAGCGGGCTGCCGGTGAATTTCTCACGCAATCCACCGGCTCTTTGGTGATGTTCGGCGCCTTTGGCGTGCTGGCGTGCCGCACCGGATCAGGCGCCCTGTCCATCGGCGAACTGGTGATGTTTTACCAAGCGTTTCAGCGCGGGCTGGGGTTCTTTCAAGAGTTGCTGTCGGCGGTGGCCGGCCTGTATGAAAACAATCTGTTTGTGCGCAATATTTATGCCTTTCTCGATATGGACGCCGCCCTGCCCGAAACCCCTGAACCCCGTGCCGTGCCGCGCCCGATCCGTCGGGGCGTGCGTTTCGAGAACGTGCGCTTCCAATATCGCGATTCAATTCGACCGTGTCTGGAGGATGTTTCCTTGGAAATGAGGCCGGGTGAGGTGGTGGCTTTGGTTGGGGAAAACGGAGCGGGTAAATCCACGCTCATTAAGCTGCTTTGCCGGATGTATGACCCCACCGCCGGTCGCATCACGATTGACGGAACTGATCTCCGTGAATTCAACAAGGCGGAATTGCGCCAGGCGATCAGTGTTGTGTTCCAGGACTTTGTTCAATACCAGCTCCCGGCTCGCGACAACATCTGGCTGGGCAACGTCAGTCTGCCGGCGGAGACCCCGGCCATCGTCCGTTCCGCGCATGCTGCGGGAGCCGATGCCTTCCTCCGCAGGCTCGGCGCAGGTTACGACACCATGCTGGGAACTCTTTTTGAGGGCGGAGAGGAATTGAGCGTTGGCCAATGGCAGAAGATCGCGCTGGCCCGGGCGTTCCTGCGCACCTCAGAAATCATTATTTTGGACGAGCCGACCAGCGCGCTTGACCCAAAATCCGAGTTTGAGGTGTTTGAGAAATTCCGGCAACTGGCGACTGGCCGCTCGACCTTGTTGATCAGTCACCGGCTGTCCACGGTGAAGATGGCGGACCGGATTTATGTTCTGAATCACGGGCGAATTGCCGAACACGGCACGCATGAGGATCTGGTCCGGAGGGGCACGGATTACGCCGACCTCTACAACACGCAGGCGGCCAGTTATCGCTGAAGGATCATCCCATCGCGCAAGCATGGAAACCCAGGCAGATCCCGGATTATCTCATCAAGTTGAAGCGGACTTGATAAGGTTGTGTGCCGTCACGGTTACAGCAGAAGAGCGGCGGGCGAAGATCAGATCTTTGCTGGGCGAAGACTTGGACTGGGCTTACGTCTTGGAGATGAGCCGGGCCCATGGCGTTAGCTCGCTGATCTGTTTCAACTTGGAAGTCAACGCGCCCGATTTGGTTCCGCAGGAGATTCGGAAGGTGTTTAAAGCGCGCTTCAAGGTCAATGCAGACCGCAATCTTTTTCTGACACAGGAGCTGCTGCGGCTCGTCCAGGAGTTTCGGAAAAGTGGAATCGGGATGATTCCATTCAAGGGCCCGCTTTTGGCCATCACGGCATACGGCAATGTCGCGCTGCGGGAGTTCCTGGACCTGGATATTCTGGTTCAAAAAAAGGATTTGTGCCGCGCCCGGGAGCTGCTGGCCAGGCGGGACTACCTGTCTCGCGCCAGCCAGTTTACGGAGAGCTATTTAACCTCTCAACTGGGTTGCGAACATATTCGCGCCGACGGCCGGGTGGCCGTGGAACTGCACTGGTCTTTGGTTCAAAAGTGGCTTGGCTTCCATGTAAATTTGGAGGCCATCTGGGCGGCACCGCAGCAGATCATGGTCGGTCCGGTGCCGGTGCCCGTGCTGCCTGCGGATATTACAGTGCTCTATTTGTGCGCCCACGGAACCAAACATTGCTGGAATCGCTTGCTCTGGGTGGTGGACGTGGCGGAGGTCCTGCGTGCCCGGCCGGAACTGAAATGGGGGAGGCTGTTGACGCTTGCCGAAAGTTCAGGTTGCCAGCGGACGCTCTTTATTGGAATCCACCTCGCGAAAATTCTGTTGGGGGCGTCAATTCCAGAACATGTCTGGGTGAGGGTAATGCAGGACAAGTCGGCCGTGTTACTGGCCCGGAATCTTGGTGAACAGATGTTTCTCCCTCCAAATGAGGCCGCTCGCAATCGCCTGGGTTGGGGTCGGGACCGGTTCCATCTGCGCACCAAGGAACGGTGGAGTGAAAAATTCGTTTATCTGTGTCAGATGGCTCGGTTCGTCGTTCAACCCAGTGACAAAGACCGGCACTGGATTCATCTCCCTCGCCAGCTCAACTGGTTATACTTGGTTCTGCGCCCAATTCGGGTGACCTGGCAGTCGTTTCAGGCAATTCCGCATGGTCACGATGCCTACAGGCCCACAAAATAGTCGGCTGAAGTGCCGTCGGGTGGTTTGGAGATGGAAGCCAGGTTCGCTAAAAGACTCCAAGATTTTTCTGAGTAATTAATCAAATGATGTCCTCCCGAACCAAGGGCCTCGCCAAAATTTGCGTTGCCGGCCAGGTAGTGGCCGTCACCGTGGGTTTTTGGTTGTGGCTGCCATTGTCGCAGCGCACTTGGAATCTTTCAGGCCTGGGTCTGTCAAAGTACATGATTTTCAACGCCGTGCTCGTGATTGGAATCGTGGCGGCTTTCATCACCGCCACGAATAATGTTTGGTTCAGCCAGCGTTCCTTGTCAGCGTGCCAGCGGGCCGCATCACGGCAAACCGTATTTGCGGTGGGGCTGATGATCCTGTTATTGGTTGGGGAAAGGGACCAGACCATCTCCAGGATGTTCCTTTTTACGATGTTGCCGGCGCTCTACGCGATCCTCGTCCTGACGCAGCGATTTTTGCCGCCCTTTCTGCAGAGGCTGAGTTTTGGCGGCATAAGGATCCAGCGTGTGTTGCTGGCGGGAAGTGTCGGCAACGTGCCAAAACTGCATGGCTGGTTGCAAAGTAAAGAACGTCATGGCTATGCCATTGCCGGGGTGGTGTGCCATGACCGGCCGACGGGAACCTTAAACGGAATCAACATACTGGGAACATTGGATGATTTGGAAAATGTGATCGTTGATCAGGACATTACGCAGGTCATTCTGGTGGAGTTTCCCTTGTTTCAACATTTCCTGGCCCACTACACCATGGTTTGTGAGCGACATGGTGTCCGCCTAATGGTGGTGTGTGATTTCGAGCGGGCCCTCCAGCATCCGGTTACCATGTTTGAGGACGAAGGTTTGCGCTTTATTGCCTTGCGGGACGAGCCGCTTGAAGATCCGTTTGGCAGGTTTAGCAAACGGTGCCTGGACCTGATGGTGGCGTTGCCGGTGGTGTTGCTGATTCTGCCGTTTGCCACGCTGCTGGTGGCCCTGCTGCAATGGCGGCATGCCCCCGGCCCGGTGTTTTTCCGGCAGTTGCGTTCAGGGTTGCAAAATCAGCCGTTTGCCATTTACAAATTCAGGACCATGTATTTGAATAATCCCGATCGGGCGCGGCAGGCAACCCGACAAGATCCTCGCATTTACCCGGGCGGTGATTGGTTGCGGAAATTCAGCGTTGATGAACTGCCACAGTTTCTCAATGTACTTCAAGGTGAGATGAGCGTCGTGGGTCCAAGGCCACATATGTTGGAACACAACGATCAATTTGCGCAACATCTGCGGAATTATCCCGTCCGGGGAAACGTCAAACCCGGAATCACCGGTCTGGCCCAGGTGCGCGGATTCCGAGGCGAAACCAAAACCACAGCAGACCTGGTTAACCGCATTGAATGCGACATTTATTATATTGAAAACTGGTCGTTCACGATGGATTGTTGGATCATTTTGCAAACCACGGTGCAGGTGGTGTTCCCAAAACCAACGGCGTATTGAAATTTTGCAGGGATCCTCGTTCATAATAAAAAATTGCAACAATATTTTGAAACTCTGTTTTGGCATTCAATGGAGGCGGCATCACAATGTGTGGCCCCTGTGGTTGGCGTTGGCTTGGAATTTGTGTTTCGTCTCCCGGCTGAATGCCGCGACGACTGCGCTTGCGTTCACGTTGGATGAGCCGTGCAAGACCAGCGCCGGCGTTTATCAGACCAATGGCACCCTGGTGCGCACGCTTTGGAGCAAGGTGCGCTACTATGCCGCCGGAACTTATTCGACCAATTGGGACGGGCTCGATGACTACGGCAACCCGGTGCCGACGAACACGGTTTGCCAGATCAAGCTGCTCCAGCATAATACGGAATATGTCTGGGACGGGGCGATTGGCAATACTTCCGCGCATATGTCCGGTCCCGCGGTTCATACGGCCTTCTACACCATTCATGACATGACGATCTCCGGAACAAACGCCTTCTATACGACCGGGTATAATGAAGGCAAGTACGACTTTGTAAACTTTTCCACCACGGATCCCCAGACGGTTCTCTCCGCTTGGAGCGATAACCCCGGGACGTCTGATATTTTTGACCGGAATTGGGAGTACGCCGCCTCGGACAGCAATTGGGTTTACTTTGCGGCCCCGACTTCGATGAACCCGACCAATAGCACGGTCAGTAATTACAAGGGTTTCGTGATCGCGGACAAGATAGGTGCAACTTCCGCCGCAACCTACACCATCGCCACCTTCACCAATGGAGTTGGAATCACCAACAATAATTATTATTACGCGAATGGAATTTATGTGGGCACCCAGCCCGGACTCAGCGGAATTGCGGTGCAGATAAACAACAATCTGCTTGCCGTCTCCGTAGCCCCGGACAATGCAATTTATTTGTTGGACAAGCGTTCAGGCGCGACCTTGGGCGGTTTTTCCGTGGCTGATCCGGGAAGATTGAGCTTTTCCCCGGATGGCAGCCTGTGGGTTGTTTCCAGCAACAATGTCATTCAATTTGTCAACCTCACCTCGTCTCCGAGCGTGGCTACGACAATATCGGGATTTTTTCAACCATTGGCCGTCGCTGTTTCTCCCACGAATTCAAATCTCATTCTCGTGGCCGACGGGGGCGCCAGCCAGCAGATAAAGGCGTTCAACAGCGCTGGTTCAGCTCTTTGGACCTACGGCATGGCGGGGGGCTATCCAACCAACGGTCCGGCTGTAACAACCAACAAGTTCTGGTTTCTCGATGACCTTGATTATGCGGGGACCTCGTTTATATATGTGCCTGTCACCTTTCTTTGTTTCGCCCCCGATGGTTCCTTCTGGGTGGGCGATGGCGGCAACCACCGTGCCATGCATTTTTCTTCCTCCGCAAATTATCTCGGGCAGGTCATGTTTCAAATCCATTCCTATCAAACCTGCGTGGACCAGAACAACACTAACCGGGTCTTCAACCAGTTTCTCGAATTCAATGTCGATTACACAAAGCCTCTCCCCCAGGCCTGGACGTTGGTGAACAATTGGAGGGGGAATGTGGGTTCGAACAATCTCACCTGGAACGAAGGACTCTACGAAGTCACGACGTTCACCAACGGCCGGACGTACGGCCTGATATTCGGCGCATTGAATCAAGGTTACGCACAGAATTACAGCGAGCTGGTGGAGCTGGCCACCAACGGTCTCCGTTTTACCGGCATTTTCCCCCTGGCCGCCTCAACGAATCGCTGGATCTCACTGGGCGCCGATGGTTCGGTCCGGGCGGTGGCCGATGATTACGCCACATGGTATGGGGCAACCCTGGCTGGCTTTGACACGAACAACAACCCGTTGTGGAATCCGCCAACCCTTCTGGCCTCCGCGCCCAATGGGAGCAGTAATCCAGTCCCGCGTTGCTGCAGCTTTGGAAATGTGCGCACCACCATCAGCTCCAACAACATCTTGATCTCCTTCGATCAAACCCTGAACAACGGCTTCCATCTCGGCGGAGTTCAGTTGGGGGGCAGCAACTGGCTTTGGCAGGCCAGTCCGGCCGTGGCTTTGAACACCGGCAATGGAAGCTACGAAATATCCAACAGTGTTGCGTATGGCGGTAATACGTTGCAAGCGATGGATCGTAATGTCATTTTTGGCTATCATGGCGAATTTTTTCGGGGCCAGGGCCAGGCGGGTCAGTACATGCATTTTTATGATGATGGCTTGTTTGTCGGCCAATTTGGGGAATGCAGTATTGGACATTCCGCTTATGAAGGCGCCGTTCCCGCGTTCGCAGGCAATGGACAGTGTCCCAGCCTCATCAAAACGGCGACGGGGGATTATTATGTCTGGATCAATGACGAAAGCGAGCACGGTCCGCAACGCTGGCATCTGGTGAATGCCAGGAATATCCGCGAGCAAATTGGCTTCGGAACTCCCGGCAGCCCGGTCACGCTGACCAACCAGTCTTATGATTTTCCCAGCGCAGTCACAGGAGTGAATGGCGAGCAATCCTGTGAACTGTCCTGGCAACCTGTCGCAGGCGCAACCTTTTATCGGGTCTACTATTCGACCAACAACGGGGGCCCCTACAGCACGTATGCCGGCAGGGCCGGCGGCACTCATTTTACGGCCGGTCAGTTGGTCAATGGCAAAACTTATTACTTTGCCGTGACGGCCGTGGTCGCGGGCGTGGAAGGAACGGCTTCAGAGCAGGTTCCCGCATTTCCGTTTGACACGAACCAGACTGTTCTCTGCGCGGGCTCCGCGTCGGAGAGCTTGGCCAATCCGCTCATTGACGTCAGTGCCAGCGCGGTGGCTTCTGGAGCACCGAGTTTTCTGGGGACGGAATTCGATGCTGGAGTATTGAATTTGCGCGAGACGGATTATTACGGCTACGGAAATTTGGCGGATGAAAGCGTGGGAACCAAAGGCTACGTCATTTATGATTGGGGCGGCGCGGGATCAAACCTGGTGAATCTCGTTGCGCCGTTTGTGGTGTCGAATGGTTCCGGCTGGACTGCCAGCGCCTACTTGAGTCGGGAATACAAGGTTTCCAATGTGGTTGAAGCGGATTACTCCGTGAACCCGGTTGGTATTGGCACTCCCAGCGGCCTGAAGGACGGAATCCAGGCCAATCCCAGCGGCACGATCAATATTTCCGCGAATGGCACCAATTTTCATTATCTTACGGTTGTCAGTCCCGCATGGTATAATCTCTGTAAATGTTTCACCATGACGTTAACTTCAACCAACGGCACCTCCGCGAGTTATTCAGTCAATGAAACCTATGGTGCGGCGGACATTTTCCAATTTCTTTTCAAGGGAAACGTCACCCTGACCGCCAACTCCGCCACGAGCGGTGGAATGAATGCAATTGTGGGGAGCCTGTTTTTCGATGATGCCCCGCTTGGAAGTTTCACACCCCCGGCGACCCCGACTGATTTTGAGCCCCAGGGCGCTCCAAATCAATAGCGCAAAAGCCGAAAATCGCCGGGTCCGAGCAAAGTGTGGAAGAGCGCAATGATGCAAAGCGAATCGAAAGTCCGTTTTTGAATTGAAATGTCTTTTTCTTCGAGCGCCGTGGCTGGTCAGATGCTCAAGCACCGCCGCCTGATTGAGTGGACACGGTTGTTCGCGGGCTATTCGTGTGTGCAGGCGGTGGTGCAGGGACTGGGGTTTGTGGCCGGCATCATGATCGTGCGCACACTGCCCAGGGAGGATTACGCTTTGTTCATGATCGTCAACACCATCGGCCCGGTCATGAACATGTTGTCCGACAATGGCGTCACCAGCAGCTTGTCGGCGATCGGCGGGAAGTTTTGGCAGGATGATGCACGGATGGGAAGCCTGGTGCGGACGGCGATGATCCTGCGCCACCGGTTGGTGTTGTTCAGCGTTTTGGCGGTCTCTCCGTTGCTGGTCTGGATGCTTTGGCGCAATCACGCATCCCCGGCCATCGTCGCGTGGCTGGTTCCGATCACCTTGGCCGGGGTTTACTTTCAACTGAACACCGGGGTGCTGAGCGTGGTGATCAGCTTGCGACAACAGGTGGGACGGATGCAGGTGCTGGCCTTTGCCGGGGTGATGTCCCGGTTGGCACTGATCGCCATGTTTGCCGCCCTGGGTTTGCTGAACGCGCCATTAACCGTTGCGGTTGGCACTGTAGCCCTGGCGTTTCAATTTTGGCTGCTAAAAAGCTGGGTGCAACCGCAGATTGCCTGGGCGGCGCCACCCGACTCCGGACTCCGAACGGACATCGTGGCGATCATGAAACGGCAGGCTCCGCTCACCATTTACTTTTGTGTGGCCGGCCAGCTCGGGATGTGGCTGATCAGCATTTTTGGGAATGTACAGGGCGTGGCTGACGTGGGCGCACTTGGCCGCATCGGCATGATCTTCACCATCCTGATCACCACCACGTCCGCAATGGTCGTTCCGCGCTTTGCCCGTTGTCAGGACCCGGACCGACTACGGTTCCTTTATGCGCGGATTCTCCTCGGTTTTGCCACGCTCGTTGCTTTGGGCGCGTTCCTGGCTTGGCTGGCGCCAGGCCCCCTCCTCTGGTTGCTGGGATCAAAGTATTCCCAGTTGGGCGGTCTGGTTTGGCTCGCCGTGTTGTCAACCGGAATCGGCTCATTGGCGGGGCTGCTCTATTCATTAAACGTCAACAAGGGCTGGGTTCCGCCCGCCTCCCTGGTCATTCCGGCGGAAATCTTAACGCAGGTGATTTTGTGCCTGATTTTTGATGTCTCATCGGTGCGCGGTATTTTGCTCATCGGCATGCTTGGACCCATCACCCCCGGCTTGATCACCCTTGTGGTTGGCCTCCGCAAACTCAAGTCTAACACCCAAATCAATCTCGCCTGAAGCTCATGAATTCTGCTGTTTGCACGTTGTTTGAAGGCGACCACCATTACGGCGTTGGAGCCCTGGCGAACTCCCTTTATGCGCATGGTTTTCGCGGTACGATTTATGCCGGGTATCGCGGGCCACTGCCGCTGTGGGCCGCCGGGGCCATGGAATCGCACAGCTTTGCTGAATTCAGCCCGGCGGAAGGGCTGACGCTGAGGTTCGTTCCCATCATCACTCCGATTCACCTTGCCCATTACAAGCCTTATTTTATGCTGGAATTGCTGGGCAAGCATTGCCAACAGTCGCAGTCACTTTTTTATTTTGATCCCGATATTGTCGTCCGCTGCCGGTGGACATTTTTCGAGGAGTGGGTGGGTTGCGGCGTTGGGCTTTGTCAGGAAATCGTCAACGGTTACCTGCCGTCCGACCACCCGTTCCGAACGGCTTGGAAGAAACTGGCGGAGTCCATCAGTTATCCCATCCTGCGAAACCCCAGCCGTTACTACAACGCCGGCTTTGTGGCCGTGCAGGCCCGGCACAGCTCCTTTTTACAAACCTGGCACGATCTGATCGAAGCCGTCGGTCGGAGCGGCGTGCCACTCAATAAATTTACCATGCAAGACCCGACCCATCCATTTAATGGCCCTGACCAGCAGTGTCTCAACGTCGCCAGCATGGTCGCCGAAGTACCGCTCTCAACGGTTGGCCCCGAGGAAATGGATTTCACCGCGGGCGGATCGTACATGTCGCATGCGACGGGCAGCCCCAAGCCCTGGGACACCAAATTCTTGCTCTCGTCCATATTGGGACAGTCCCCGACGCGTGCTCAAAAAGCCTTCTGGAGAAACACGCAGTTCCCCATCTGCCTTTTCCCCAGGCATACCCTCTTGATCAAGCAGGCGGAGCTTAAAATGGCCTCGGTGCTCGGGCGCTTTGTGCGTCGAAGCTAAAATCGAAAAAGAGGGTCAAAAAAACCTGTTCCAGTTAAACCCATGCCCGACACACAAGCCAATAGAATACAGGAATTGGACGGCCTGCGGGCATTCGCCGTATCCCTTGTGGTGGTATATCATATGGCATGTTTTTCCGGGAGTTTGCCCCTGGGGTCTCCTGGGATGGAAGGCGTTGTATCGTGTCTTGGCGTTACGGGTGTTTGTGTGTTTTTCATCATCAGCGGCTTTATTATTACCAATTTGCTTTTGCGTGAGAAACAGGGCGTGGGACATGTTTCGTTGAAGGCGTTTTATATTCGCAGGTTCTTTCGCATCATTCCACCTTTTGCGGCCTATCTTGTGGCGCTGCTTATCATTGGCGCGTTGGGTTACATCTTCATCCCGCCCCGATACGTGTTCTGGAGCGCCCTGTTTCTGGGAGATGCAGGATTGTTTGGTTCCAGTGGGTGGTTTGTGGCCCACACCTGGAGTCTTTCTGTTGAGGAGCAGTTTTATCTTGTCTTTCCACCGTTGCTGTGTCTGGTCTGTGCGTTCCGTACGGCGCCCGCACTTGTGGCGCTTTCCTTTGCCTATTTGCTCTCGTTGACATCGCTGAATCTGGCGCATCTGCTGGCTGTAAAGTTCAATCCACATTGGCTCGGTTTGTCGGGCTTGTATAATTTCCGTTACATAATTGTCGGCTGCTTTTTGGCCCTGTACGGGGAATGCCTTGTTGCGCGCCTGGCGAACAGGCCAAAAGTCATCCCGGTTCTATTGGGCGTTTTTGTGATGGGGTCGCGACTTTGGCAAATAAATGGAAACCATGTCATTTCCTTGGTGATCAGTGCAATCGAGCCATTGATTCTGGGCCTGTTTGTCATGTGGTTCGTGAAAAATCCGTCCCGGTGCGGGGTTCTTCGATGGCCCGTCGTTCAATGGCTGGGTAAATGTTCCTATGGCATCTACCTGTGGCAACAATTATTCACCGGGGTGGCTTCAAATTACCACGGCTGGGGTCTCGCTCAATCGCCGTTGGCTGTTGTGGCCATTGTGCTGTGCGCAGGATTATCCCATTACTTGATCGAAATTCCAAGCATCCGGCTCGGACGTCGTTTCTCCCGGCGTCCAGGTGCGGCACGAGATGTTTTGGCGGATGGGGTTAAGGGCTTTGGCGCCGAGGTTCGGGCCGTCGCAAGAACACAATGAGGCGGTGGGTGGATTTGGTTTCTCATCACATAACTTTATGAATTCAACTGAGGAAATTAAAATCAGCATTGCGCTGGTCACGCGGAATCGCCCGGAATCACTGGTTCGGTGCCTGAAAAGCTGGCGGTCTCAAATTGTTCAGCCTTTTGAAATCCTCATCTCGGATGATTCGGATGATTCGATCCGGCCGGAGATTCAATCAATTGCGCGGCAATTCACGGCGCGCTGGATTCCTGGTCCGCGGCGTGGGCTTTATGCCAATCGCAACCACGTCGCCCGCCAATGTCAGGGCACTCATTTGTTTTCGGCTGATGATGACCATGAACACAGCGCTGACCTGTTGGAAAAATGTTTGGTTGCCCTTCAGGAGGATCCCAATTCCGCATGGTGTTTGGGAGAGGTTTGTTCCTGGGATGAACTTCCCAACGGGTGGGGACTGCCTGGTGAGTTGCAAATGAACGGAGCGTCGGACATGCCGGCGGACATTTCCGACACCTGGGCGTGGTCGGACGGGGCCACGCTCTGTCCCAGGGGGGTTTTTGATTCAGGACTGGATTTTTGTGAGGCATTTCGGTTTGGTGCGTCCTATCTGGAATTTGGCTGCCTGTTGCATTCGGTGGGTTGGAGGATTCGCATCTTAAGATCCACGGGTGTCATCCATCACATGGGGCAGGTTGGCAGGTCATATAATATTCCCGTTGAAGAGCGCGCCGCAACTTACTTTGCCGTCACGATGCTGGCGGTTGTTTATCAACCCGGCATAAAAAACTCAGTTCTGTTGGTGTTGTATTTTGTGAAGGAAATGATTCGTCGCCCCCGCAATTTTGCGAAGGCCTTCGCCTGGGCCCTTCGTGAAAGACGAAAACGCACCCTTTGGCTGCGGCAGTGGCTCCTGGACAACCGCCCGAAGCTTCCCAATTGTCATTCTCAAAAACTTTCACCAAATGCCGCAGGATCAGCCTGTCCACACTAAATGAGTGCCATCAACCTCCATGGCCCCGGGCTTTATGACCGGGTGCTCTTTCGCCTGCGACACGGAAGTCTCCGTGCCTTCCTCCGCACCGTCTGGTTTCAATTTTGCGGCGCCAAAATTGGAAAGCAAACCTATCTTGCAAAAACGATTATCACCTGGCCGCATCAGGTCCAGATAGGTTCACGGTGCTGTTTGGAGCCTGACATTTACTTCAAGTTTGACCGGGGCGTCTGGGGGCCCGGCCCCTCCATCATTATTGGTGATGACGTGTTCATTGGGCGGGCTTGCGAATTTAACATTACCAAGGGAATCAGGATTGGCCACAACTGTGCGATAGCTTCCGGATGCAGGTTTATTGACCACGACCATGGCCTTCAGGGTGAACTGATTCGCAAAAGCCCCGGAGTCGAGGCTGAGATCAGGATCAGAAATAATGTGTGGCTGGGCTGCAACGTCATTGTCTTGAAAGGGGTCACCATCGGTGACGACGCGGTGGTCGGTGCCGGAGCCGTGGTGACCAAAAACATCCCCGCCGGAGAAATCTGGGCGGGAGTTCCGGCCCGAAAAGTTTCCTCGCGTCCCGAGCGCGCCGCAAACCAAGAGAATTTGGCGTTGGAGGATCATGACCATCAACGCCATCATCCCCACTCTTCCACAAAACGGGCGCATGTTCAGCGTAATAACCTGTCGGACTTGGGTAAATGATTTCAGGTTAATGGCCTCCTTGGATTTCAAATTATCAATTTGTTTTTACTATGAGTGGATTTGTGTCCATTTATTTGGATGTGCTGCGCTTTCTCGCGGCCATGAGCGTGTTTTTATGGCATGCCGGGTCCGATCCCGTCTCCGTCGGGGTTTTGCCAATAATTTACTCCAATCATCTCGTGGTGATCATTTTCTTCGTGATTTCCGGTTATGTCATCGCCGCCAGCGTCGACCGGCCCGACCGGACGCTGGCAAACTATGGTGCGGACCGGTTCGCCCGGCTTTACTCGGTGGTCCTTCCTGCTCTGGTTTTAACTTACTGCCTGGACGCCTTCGGCTCGAAGATCTCGCCGGAGCTATATTCAGTGATCGATCCCCATTGGCAATGGGGCCGGCTGCTTTTGAATCTCGTCTATTGCCAGCAACTTTGGTTTCTTTGCGTGAATCCCTCGTCCAACAATCCATTTTGGTCGCTGGGCTATGAGTTCTGGTACTATGTATTGTTCGGAGTCCTGATATTCGTAAAACCAAGGCGCGCCAAAATCATTTTTTTGATCGCCATCTCGCTCTTCATCGGCCCGAAAATTCTGCTCTTGCTGCCGGCCTGGGCGGCGGGGGCGCTGGCCTTCCACGCCGGCAAAAACTGGCACTGCTCCCAGCGCCGCAGCCTGATTCTTTTTGTCGGCACCGGCTTGGCCGTGTTGGCGGTCCTGATTTCCAAGGATCAGCTTGGCTTGAACAATGGCCGGGTTGGCCTGGCCCCGCTTTATTACTCGGCCAATTTTTTTGGTGACAATATTTTTGCGGTCATCATCGCCGCCAATTTCTTTTGCTGCGCCGTCTTTTCCCGGCGCCTGGCCGGTGATTTTGAATCCCAGCGGGCCGTCAAAATGATCCGCTGGATGGCCAGCCACACGTTCTCCGTCTATCTTTATCATGTGCCGGTTCTTTTGTTTATTCGGGCCGTCACCAAATATGACCCGCATAATTTGTTCGCCGTTTTGGCGGCAATGCTGGTGACCCTGTTGATCATTGCCGGTTTGTCCAAAGCGACGGAAGAACGCTACCCGATGTTAAGGACGTATTTGCGGCGGCGGATGACAAACTTCACGGGCAAGTTTCGGCTGAGCGGCCGCATGGTGCAGGACGCGCAGCAACCACCGGTCAATGCAGGCTCATGAGGGTGGCGTTCATCTGTGGTTCACTGGCGCCGGGTCGGGATGGCGTGGGGGATTACTGCCGCAGGCTTGGCTCGGAAATGAGAAAGCTCGGGCACGACATTCTGCTCATCTCATTGAACGACCGCTGGTGCCAGGGCGAAGGCAAGGATGCGGAGGAATCCATGCCCTTGTTGCGCTGTGCGTCCGCCACTCCTTTGAAACAGCGTGTGGAAGTAGTCGGCCAGGCGCTCCAGCGTTTCCGGCCGGATTGGGTGAGTTTGCAGTTTGTTTGCTTCGGATATCATCCAAAAGGCCTGCCGTGGCGATGGAATGCAGTTTTTGCAGACTTGGGCCGCCTGGCCAGCCACCGGCATCTGATGTTGCATGAACTTTGGATTGGACCGCCGCCGCTTCGTCGCTGGCTGCTTGGTTTGGGCCAAAAATGGCTGATTCGGGATCTGGGACGGCGTTTTCGTCCCGATCTCGTCACCACGAGCATGAATTCGTATCAATACCGACTTTCGAGAATTGGAATCACCGCCCGGGTGCTTCCTCTGTTCGGGAACATCCCGCTGGCTCCCCGGAATGACGATTACATCGCCGCATTGCTTCGGGCCGCCGGAAGCCGTAGGGTCCAGGCCCCGCGCACGGCTTTTTTGAATGGCGTGTTTTTCGGCACCGTCCATCCTGATTTTGATGCTCTGGCGTTGATTGCGTGGCTCTCGGAACTCAGAAACCGGGCTGGCAAACCCATCCTCTTAAGCTTGGTGGGACGGACGGGTGCGGCGTCGAAGCGGCTGGCCGAACAGGTTGTCAGTTCGGCCCCAGATGCCATTGAAGCAATTCCGCTCGGCGAACAGTCGGAGGAGATCATCTCACAAGCGCTGCAATATGCAGACTTTGGAATCAACACCTGTTCGCCGGAACTGCTGGGCAAGAGCGGAACCCATGCTGCCATGCGGGAACACGGGCTGCCGGTGGTGCTGGCTGATGGAGCCCTTGATGCCGTTTTTTTACAAACCGACGCCCCGCCGGTCAGGCAATTTTCGACGAATGGCTCCGTGATGGCCATGATGAATCACGTGCGCCCTCAGCTTCCCGGGGCGGGAGTCACCCATACGGCGGCGGAGGTGATTCGTCTTTTTGAAACCAGAAATCTTGGAAATCATGTCGCGGCCTGAAAAGTGATGAAAATACTGGCGATTGATTCAACCGTGGGTGGCCTGGGCGACATCTGGATGCGATTGAACGCGGTCTTCTCGCTGGCCAGACTAAATCCCGGAGTCGGCATCAAATTTAGAATTCCCAAACATTTGCTGGCGGCGGCCCGCATCGCTTTTCCGGACCGCTTTGAACTCGGGACGGCCCCGCTCAAGGGGGCCTATCAGTTCAGCCATCTGGGTTTGCGTCATCTGCTTCCCAAAATCTTGCGTGGGGAGCGTTTCGCGTGTCCCTTTACCCGCATCCTGCAGACCGAGCGCAAGCACACCACCGTGAAAGATGTGGTTAATGACGGAATGTTCGCGGTGGCCAGCGCCACTCGCAGAATAAAACAACCCCCGGTTTCAAACGTCAAAACCTATCAGGGTTTTCATGAGCTTTGCATGTTTCCGGAATTGAGGACTTCCTATTCCGAATTCATCACGCAGACGAAAAGTGATGCTTTGGAAATTCAAGACCGGTTGCAGCAACATTGGCCAAAGGGCAAACAACCAAAGTTTGCCGCGCTGGTGTTTCCGGGCGGCTCCGCCCACCAAATCATGCCGCCCGCCTGGGCCAGAATGAACTTGCCCGAGGCAGCCTTCGCGTTTTTCGACGGAGACCCCTTTCAACTTGAATTTCAAGCATTGGGCCTGCAAACGCAAAGCTTCAAATCAGTGGAAGATATTCTCCTGCTTATTTCCGGCGCCAGGCGGACTTTGGCAACGGACAGTTTCCCCTCGCATGTCGCGCAAAGCTACACCGCTTCCGCCACGGTGATGCTGACCGAGCAACTGCCGCCCAGAACAATTTACCCGGCGTTTGGAGGGTCTGTCGTTCGGACAACCGCGCCCTGCGCCCCTTGCAAACATGTGGCGCGCGGTTTGTGCCATTGCGAGGCGGGACACGCGTTTTGTGTTACTTGGTCAGACCGCGCCTACACCGAAACCCTCCTCGCCAGCGTCTCGTGAATATGCCAGCCGTTGCCATCTGCATTCCGACCTACAATCAGGCCCCTTATCTCGCGCGGGCCGTGCGGAGCGCGCTCGCGCAAACCCACCCCTGCGAGGTGTGGGTTTCAGACGACTCCAGTACGGATGAAACCCCGGAGGTGATGGCCCGCTTGCTCGCCGAGTTTCCTTCCATTAAGTACGTGAGGCATGAGAAGAATCTTGGTCTGCCGGGCAATCCCCGGTGGCTTACTCAACAGCCACTGACTGAATTTATTGTCAGGTTGGATTCCGATGACGAACTTTCGCCGGGCTATGCGGAGAAATTATTGAAAGCGCTGGTGACCCATCCAACGGCGGGTTACGCCCACCCGGCAATTCAGGAGTTGGACGGGGATGGGCGGAAGAAAAAACTGCGTTTCCTGGCCCGGCCTTCGGGATTCCAAAACAGTGAAGACGGACTGCGGGCTTCTGTTTCCGGCTATCGCGTCGCGGCCAATGTCTGCATGTTCCGTCGCTCGGCCCTGGCCCAGGTCGATTATTTCCGGCCCGCAGCACAATACTGTGATGATTGGGACTTGTCCGTCCGACTGGCCGACGCGGGTTGGGGTAACGTCTACGTCAATGAAGTTCTGGCGAGTTATCGTGTTTGGGACACGCCCACAAGAATCCGGCGAAAACTGGCGGAAGTCGAAGGCAGCCGCCGGTTGATCGAGGACAGCCTTATTCCGGCCTTTGTGCGGCGTCAATGGAGCCTGGCCCCCATCAGGAAAGCGCGGCATCGGCTTGCGTTGGGACATGCCGTGTGCCTGCGGCTCAGCCAGTTTTCCGAAGCCGAGCGGGACGATTTGAAACTCGCGCTGTGCCGGTTGGATGATTCGCTGGCGCTGCGTTGGAAGTTTCGCTGGATTCGCACGCCGCTGGCCCGTTTATTTGAGATGCCATCGGTCCTGGAGGGCGCCGCCAGGGCCTGGTGCAAAGCCGCGCTCTATCGGCGCGTCCCATGATGCCAACAACACCCTTTTTACCAAACACCGTTTTGCCGGCGGGTCAGGCCATCAGCTTTCAGCCTCACCGCATTCACTTTTCCCAGAGGGTTTTGTTTGTCCACCCAACCGGAAACGCCAACGTCAGAGCCGTCCTGGTGAACTTACTCGAGGCCGGCGCCGTCAAGGAATTCCAAACCACGCTGGCCGCCTATCCGGGAAACGTCTGGGACACCCTGGGCAGGAGCCCTTGGGGGCGGGAGTTTCAGCGTCGCAAATTTGACGAGCGATTACAGCCGCTCACCGTCCAGCATCCCTTTCGGGAGCTCGGACGATTTGCCGCCGGCCGGCTGAAACTGGCTTGGTTGAAACGCCACGAGACGGGGTTCTTTTGCATTGATGCGGTTTATCAGGCGCTGGACCGCAGCGCGGCCCGGCGGTTGAGGTCCAGTCCGCAGGCTTTCACCGCGGTTTATGCCTACGAAGACGGGGCCTTGGAAACTCTCCAGGCGGCGCGGCAACTGGGCCTGAGGCGGTTTTACGATCTGCCGATTGCCTACTCCGAAACCGCGCAGCGTTTGTTGCGGGAGGAAGCCGCGCGGCTTCCAGCTTGGGAACCGACTTTGGGCGGCACGCGGGACTCCGCGGGCAAGCTGGCCCGGAAAGCGGCGGAACTGGACGCGGCGGAAGTAGTGATTTGTCCCAGCCTGTTTGTTGCGAAGTCTCTTCCCGGGCAGGCGCGCGCCACCAAAAAAATCGTCCTGGCGCCGTTTGGTTCGTCGCCCATCGGTCCCGCCAAAGAGCTGGCGCCGCCGGCGGGCAAAAAGTTGCGCGTATTGTTTGCCGGTTCGCTGGCCCAGCGCAAGGGGCTCGCTGATTTGTTCGCCGCCATGCGTTTGCTGAAGCGGCGGGACGTCGAGTTGGTGGTCATGGGCTCACCCCAGGCGCCGATGGAATTCTATCGCAAGGAATTCAACGGATTTATTTACGAGCCCGGACGGCCTCACGCCCAGGTGTTGGAATTGATGCGAACGTGCGACGTGTTTTGTCTGCCGTCCATTGTCGAAGGCCGGGCGCTCGTGATGCAGGAAGCCATGAGCCAGGGTTTGCCGCTCATCATCACACCAAACACGGGCGGCGAGGATTTGATCAAGGAGCAGACCACAGGATTTCTGGTGCCCATCCGCCGCCCGGAGGTGATTGCCGAAAAAATCGCCTGGTTTGCCGACCACCGGTCCGTTTTGCCGGAAATGTCGCGCTCGGCTCAAGCCATGGCCGCCGGGTTGACTTGGGAACGGTACGGCCAGACCATCGCCAACGCCGTTCTGGCCCAACCCTAGGAGGGAAATTCCATCCGGAGCCAGGCGCCCGATCACATATTGCAAAACGGATTTCGCCGAAACCCAAACTAAACCACTAGCCTGAGAGACGCGCGGCGAAGGATGTTGTCCTGGTTTGCGCCGTCTGCTGCTCCATTAAAATCCATGACCACTGCCGCCGAGGAAGTCCTGACCGATGCCTCACCAGAATATCAAGCGGTGATGGAATCTGACTCGCTTGCGGGGCTGCGCCGGCTCATCTGGTTGTACCTGATTCTCTGGCTGATCGAAGGCGGACTGCGCCGCTGGTTTTTGCCCGGCCTCGCCACCCCGCTGCTGCTCGTGCGCGATCCCTTGGTTATACTCATTTATATGCTGGCCTGGTCCAGGCAAATATTTCCCGCCAATGGCTTTGTTTTTACCGGCGCGGTGCTGGGTTTCTCGCTCCTGGCCAACGCCCTCATGCTGGGTCATGGAAATCTGCTGGTGGCGCTTTACGGGTTGCGTTGCGATTTTCTCCATGTGCCGCTCATTTTTGTCATCGCACGGGTTCTGCGTCCGAACGATTTGATCGCCCTGTCCAAAGTGGCGGTCTGGCTGGCGATCCCCTACACCGCACTGTTGATCGCCCAGTTTTACCAGCCCCAAAGCGCCTGGGTTAACCGGGGTGTCGGTGGCAGCCTGGACGGCGCGGGGTTTTCCGGCTCGGAAGGTCGCTTTCGCCCCCCGGGCACCTTTAGTTTTATCACCGGCACGGCCGAACTATACCCCCTGCTGGCCGCCTGCTGGTTCGTCTTGTGGCTGGAGCGCAAGGCGCCAGCCTGGCTCATGCTGATATCGGGCATGGCCATTCTGGTGGCGATCCCGATCTCCATCAGCCGCGGACTATGCCTCGCGGTGGTGATTGTCGCGCTGGTCGGCCTCGGTGCGTTGTTGTTACAGGGAAGACTCTCGTTTCAAGTCATTTTGCAGGCGGCTTCGGCCGCCGTTCTGATTCCCCTGCTGGCGCTCCAATTGCCGGCGTTCAAGGACGGTATGACCGCCTTTGGATCACGTTGGCACGACTCCACCACCGACATGGGTGGCTTTAAGGAAGCCATTGTGTACCGGGTGATTGACAGCTTGTTTGGCGCGTTTCAAGATGTGGGCTATTCTGGCTTCGGAACCGGTTTTTCCACCAACGTCGGACAGATGCTGTTAACCTCCCAGGTTGGCTTCGGGGCTTCCGAGGCCGAATGGGGGCGGCTGTTTTTTGACAACGGTTATATTTTGGGGGGCTTGCTCATCGCCTATCGCGTGGCGCTGACCGGCTCAATTGTTCTCGTTGCTCTCCGGGCTTGGCGGCGCGGCTTGCCGCTCAGTCTGGTTTTTGCCTCCACCTGCTTTATTGGCTTGCTGGAGGGGCAGTGGGGACAAACCACGACTCTGGGCGCGGCGGTTATCGGGGCCGGGCTGACGCTGGCGGCGGCCAATCACGAAACCAGCGATTAGGAAAACCGCCCGCCAGGACCATGTCTTGGCGGCAACCAAATTCACACCGCTTGCCGATGTCAACGCCTGCCGGCCTTTAAACCGGTCCGCCGGGCGTCCGCCGGAACACCTTGGTTCGTGCATTATGCGATTGGTCTTGTTAGGTCATCCGCCCGCCTTTGCCACCGAGAGCATGCCTCGTTTTGCGGGAATGATCATGCGCGGCATGGAAGCGCGCGGACACCAAGTCGAGTTGTGGACCTCCCGGCAAATCTTGGGCCGCCTGCCCATTTCAACGCCCTTTGTCCGCAAATGGCTTGGCTATGCCGATCAGTTTTTGCTTTACCCGGGTGAACTTCGTCGAAAGATCACCCGGCAGCCGGATGATACCTTGTTCGTCGTAACCGATCAGGCGTTGGGAATGTGGATTCCCCCCCTGGCCCACCGTCCGCATGTCATCCACTGCCATGATTTTCATGCCCTCAAGTCCGCGCTGGGCGAATTCCCGGAAAACCAGGTCAGGCGCACGGGACGGCGATATCAACAATTAATCCGCCGGGGATTTTCTCGCGGCCAGGCCTTCATTTCCATTTCCGAAAGATCGCGCTCTGACTTGCATCGCTTTTTGCCCCGTGTCCCAAAAATATCCGAAGTTGTGTACAACGGACTGAATTATCCCTTCCGGCCGATGGATCTGGCCGAGCGAATCCCCCTTTTGAACACCACCGGGATTGCGCTTCCCGAGCATGGCTTTATCGTTCATGTCGGTGGCAACCAATGGTATAAAAACCGGATGGGTGTGCTCAAGATTTACCGGGCTCTCGCGGCGGTTCATCCCCATCCCCCGGCCCTCTGGCTGATTGGTGCCAAACCCACGCAGCCCATGCGGGAGCTGGCCGCATCCGTTCCCGCCCCCGGAGAAATTCATTTTTTGTCCGGCTTGACCAATGAACAGGTCAATGCGGCCTATGCCCAGGCCCAGGTGCTGTTGTTCCCCAGTTTGGAAGAGGGTTTCGGCTGGCCGATCATCGAAGCCATGGCCTCCGGCTGCCCCGTCATCACCACCAATCTCGCCCCGATGACGGAAGTGGCCGGGGACGCCGCGCGCCTGATTCCGCGGATGCCGCCGGATGCCGCCGGGCAGGCGTCTTGGGTGAAATCCGCCGCCCAAGTCTTGGAAGAAGTGGCCGGCCTCGATCCCATCAGCCGCGCCAGTCTCCAGATGAAAGGCAGGGTCAACGCCGCCCGGTTTGAGACCGAAATCGCCCTCGCCGCCTACGAGCAGATCTATCAGCGGGTGCTGGGGCAAAAGGAAAATGGAAATCCGAACCCAGGCGTTGGTTGCCGTCCGTGATCGAACGGTGTTTTTTGGGGTTTAATGTGGGGCCCCCCCGTCACCTGGTCCCGTCAACTTTGGGCCGGGCTCGGCGGATTTTGGGTTCCCCGGCGTTTGTCCATCATTGTATGCATTACCTACACATTATCGCCAGCATGGATCCGCGTACCGGCGGCCCCTGCCAGGGGATCCGCAGCCTGACGCGGCACGCCATTGAACTGGGCCATGACGTCGAAGTGGTTTGCCTGGATGATCCGGGCTCTCCTTTTCTGGCGCTCGAAGGCTTCACCGTCCACGCCTTGGGCCGGGGCATTGGCTCCTGGCGGTATCATTCGGCCCTGCGCCCCTGGCTGAGGGAAAACCTTCAGCGCTTTGACGCCGTGGTCCTGAACGGCCTCTGGCAGTACCCCGGTTTCGCGCTGTCCCAACTCGTGCGGCGTCCGAACATGCCGCCGTATTTTGTGTTCCCGCACGGGATGCTGGATCCGTGGTTTCAAAAAGCGCCGGAACGCCGCCTCAAGGCCGTTCGCAACTGGTTTTACTGGAAACTGATGGAACAGCACGTCATCCGCCGGGCCAGGGCGGTGTTCTTCACCTGTGCCGAGGAAATGCGGCTGGCCCAGCACACGTTCCGGCCCTATCAACCCCAATGCCAGATCAATGTGGGCTACGGGGTTTCGTTGCCGCCGGAATTCAATCAGGGAATGGCCGCCGCGTTCGCGCAAAAATGCCCCGGCGTCAACGGCCGGCCCTATTATCTTTTTTTAAGCCGCATCCATAACAAAAAAGGCCTCGACCTTTTAATCAAGGCTTACGCCGCCGTCTGCCACCAAAAGTCAGGCTTCGGCCGGCCTCCGGAATCCTCATCCCCGGATTCCGCCCGCTCGCCCATCCCCTGCCTGGTCATCGCCGGCCCCGGTTTGGACACCGAATATGGCTTGGAAATGCAGAAATTGGCCGCCGACCTCTTGCCGCCCAACTCCGTCTTCTGGCCGGGAATGTTGACCGGCGACGCCAAGTGGGGCGCCCTCTATCGCGCCGAGGCGTTTGTCCTGAGCAGCCACCAGGAGAATTTCGGCATCGCCGTCGTGGAGGCCCTCGCCTGCGGAACCCCCGTCATGATTTCCAACCAGATCAACATCTGGCGGCAAATCGAGGATGACAATGCCGGACTGGTGGCGGAAGACACCCTCGAAGGCGCCATCCTGCTGTTCCGACGTTGGCGCAACATCTCACCGGCGGGCAAAGCCATGATGAAGGACGCGGCCAAGGCCAGCTATGTGAACCGCTTCGGCATCGCCAGTAACGCCCGGAATCTGCTCGCAAACCTTGAGCAAGAGCTCCGCCGGGAAACCCCGCCTCTCAATGGGAAAGTCGCTTCCGCAGCTTAAGGGTCCGTCAAGAAATAAACTTTACAAGCTGCCAGCCGTCAAAAGAACCCGTCAGGTTGTCAAGGTTGTTTCCTGACGGACCCTGACCTCAGGCCGCCTGTATTTAAATGAATCTCAGTCTGATGCCAATCGTGAACCCGGACCTCCCCGGGAAAACCGTCCCCCCAAACAACCCCCGGCGCGCGGGACTTTTTCCCGCCGGCTTGCTGGCGTTCGCTGTGAACGCTGCCGTCTGAAACCGTCCATTAATCATGAGCATATTGAACATCTTCAGCGCCCATTCCGACCATAGTGATGAACCGTTGCTGCGAACCCCCTTCAGTTGGCGGAACAAGCTCCGGCGTTCGGTCTGGTCGGTGGTCTGGGCGCTGTTCTTCCTGCCGACCCCCGCTCCCCTTCACTATTGGCGGTGCGCGCTGTTGAGGCTGTTTGGGGCCAGACTCGGCTCCCCCAATTTCATTTATCCAACCGCCCGAATTTGGGCCCCCTGGCTGTTGCAAACCGGCGATCTGGTCACCATCGGGCGGCGCGTGGAAATTTACAATCCCGGCGGCGTGATCCTGGGGGACCGCACCATCGTGTCACAGGATGCTTACCTCTGCGGGGCGACTCACGATTATCAATCCCTGGAGTTCACCTATCTCGCCAAACTCATCCGGACCGGGCCTCACGTTTGGATTTGCGCCCGGGCCATCGTCCTGCCCGGCGTTCATTGCGGCACCGGCAGCGTGCTGGGCGCCGGATCGGTCGCCACCCGCACTCTGGACGATTGGACCGTATATGCCGGCAATCCGGCCAGACCGGTGCGCGCACGCACCCGGTTGGATCTGCCCGCTGCCGAATCCCACCCTCCGGTGACCCGCGTCGCCGCCCAATCATGAACGTCACCGTCGAAACCGCCATGCGCGAGGCCTACGATCTCTGCATCGTGGGGGCCGGCCCCGCCGGCATCATTCTGGCTTTGGAGTACCAGCGCCTTCAGCCCGGCTGCCGCGTGCTGCTGGTGGAATTCGCCGCCGACGGACATCCGGCCCGAAACCCTTTGGATGACTCCATCAAAATCTCCAACCCCGGCAATCATCATCTTCCCTACGAATGCACCAACAAGGGATTGGGCGGAAGTTCCGCCTCTTGGGGCGGACGGTGTGTCATGTATGACGAAATTGACTTCCTCCCGCGAAACATCTTGAACGGACAATGCACCTGGGACACGCGCCTGCTCCATGAAGCCCGCCGGCATGTGGATGCCGCCGCCGGTTATTTTGAATGCGGCGAGGCCCTCTTCAATTTGAATGAGATGCCCGCCCTGGCCGGCACCCGCATCGCCGCCGGATTCCTCAGTGGCGAGGTGACCGATTCCGTCGTTGAAAGATACAGCAGCCCCACCCGGTTTGGCCGGCGTTACCGCTCGCAACTGGCCTCCTCCCCGGACATTCATTTGCTCGCGGGCTGGGAGGCGCATTCATTGGAGCTGTCGCCTGCGGCGGAAACCGTTTCCTCCCTCGGCCTCCGGGATTTCTCCCGCGCCCGCACCGCCAAAATCAATGCGCGAAACTTCGCCCTCGCGGCCGGCGGGCAGGAAACCACCCGGTTGCTCCTCAAAAACCCCCGCGTCTTCCGCGCTCGCGGGGGCCCGCCCCCGGCGCTGGGCCGGTATTATCAGGGACATCTCTCCGGCAAAATTGCCAGCGTCCGTTTTCGCGGCGATCCCGCAAAAACCGACTACGGGTTCAAGCGTTCTGCGGACGCCGTTTACTTTCGCCGCAGATTCCAATTGTCCACCGAAACCCTGCTCGCGAACAATCTCCTGAACACCGCCCTCTGGCTCGACAACCCGCTCTATTTCGACCCCGGTCACCAAAACGGCGCGATGTCATTTATGTATCTGGCCATGATCACTCCCGGTCTCAAAAAATGGCTGGCCCCGCCGGCCATTGCCCACTCCGTCACCCGCGGCAAAGTCACCGGCCTCCGCCGGCATTTGTGGAACATCCTCAAGGACTTTCCCAAGTCCTTGGCCATTCCTGCCGCCACCTTCTTCTCCCGCTACTGTCGCCACAGGAAACTTCCGGGCGTCTTCCTTTACAGTCCGCGCAATGTCTATGCCCTGCACTTCCACGCCGAGCAGGTCCCCGTCCCCGAAAACCGCATGGAACTCGCCCCGGATGGCGAAACCCTCCTCATTCATTATCGCTACACCGACCAGGATGTTGAATCCGTCATCCGCACCCATGAGGTCCTGGATCTTTGGCTGCAAAAGTGCCATTGTGGCGAACTGGATTATTGGTTCCCCAAAGCTGAACTTCCCGCCGCCATTCGCTCCATGTCCAAGGACGGCCTGCACCAGGTCGGCACCACCCGCATCGCCGCCACCGCCGCCGACGGCGTGGTGGACACGGATCTAAAAGTCTGGGGCGCGAAAAATCTCTACGTCTGCAGCGGTTCCGTGTTCCCAACCTCCAGCCAGGCCAATCCCACCTTTTTGCTCGGCGCGTTTGCCGTCCGGCTGGCCCGCCATCTCGCCATCCATGCGCTACGTTGAATTGCATCCCGGAATCACCTCCTCCGTCCTGGGCTTTGGCTGCGCCCCCATCATCGGCTCGGTGGATGCCCCCACCGCCCGCCGCGCGCTCGCCCTGGCGTTGGAGGAAGGCATCACCCATTTTGACGTCGCCCGCTGTTACGGCTTCGGCCAGGCCGAACGCCTCTTGGGGGAATGTGTCCGCCATCGCCGGTCGGAGGTCGTCATCGCCTCGAAGTTTGGAATTGTGGCCACCCCCGCCGCCCGCGTCCTTCACCTCCTCAAGCCCCTGGTCCGCTGGATCAACCGCCAACACGCCCGCCCCGCCGCACCATCTCCCAAGTCCTGGCTCCCCAAGGAGGGCCTTTCCCACTTGGCTCCGGGCACTGTCCTCCTCAAAAAAGTCAAACCCCAGCCCGTCGCCATGCAGCGCAGCGTCGAGCAGAGCCTGCGTGCCTTGAAGACCGACTACCTCGACTATTTGTTCCTGCACGAGCCGCGCGAGCGAATCACCGAATTTGAGGGCTTGTTCGCCGCCGCCAACCGCTTGAAACAGGCGGGCAAAATTCGCGCCTTTGGGCTGGCCTGCTTTGAGGACCAAACCGGCGCCCATGCCGACTACCTCTCCCGTTTCGATCTCCTGCAAATGGATCATCCGCCCCGGACCCCGGAATGCGCCGGTCTCCTGGCCCGGGCCCGCACCTTTCCGGCCATCTTTTTCTCCCCCTTCCGCCCTCTGGCGGCGCGCCCGGAAACCGCTGCCCCCGGCCATTCTCGGATCTTGCAGCAGCTCTGTGCCGATTTCCCGCGCAGTGTCATCCTGGTCTCCATGTTTCGTGAGGCGCATATTCGTGAAAACTCCCGGGCCGTTTGAGAACCCCGTTTATTCATCACCCGTTATGTCAAAAATTCCCGTTTCCATTCTGATCCCCGTCAAAAACGAGGCCGCCAACCTGCCGCGCTGCCTTGCCGCCGTCGCCTGGGCCGATGAGATCATTGTCGTTGATTCGCAGAGCACCGACGGCTCCCAGGCCATCGCCGGGGCCCAGGGCGCCCGGGTCGTGCAGTTTGCCTTCAATGGCATCTGGCCAAAAAAGAAAAACTGGGCGCTTGAAAGCCTCCCCTTCAGACACGAGTGGGTCTTCATTCTCGACGCCGATGAAGTCATGCCCCCCGAAGCCGAGGCCGAGTTCCGCCGCATCGTCACCGACCCGCGGCATCCCGTGGATGGCTATTGGATCAACCGCCGCTTCATGTTCTTGGGAAAATGGCTGAAGCACGCTTATTATCCAAACTGGAACCTCCGGCTCTTCAAACACCGCCTCGGCCGGTTTGAAAAATTGACCGAGGTCGCCACCGCCAGCGGTGACAACGAGGTTCATGAGCACGTGTTGCTCCAGGGCCGGACCGGACGTCTGCAATGTGAGATGGACCATTATGCGTTCCCTTCCGTGGATGTCTTTGTGGAAAAGCACAATCGTTATTCCAACTGGGAGGCCCGGGTCGCTCTGGACCGCTTCCTCAACGGGAGCAGCCAGTCCCTGCAAAATGGGGAGGTCGGGAAATTGCGCTGGTTAAAGCAGCTTTCCCAGCGGCTGCCCTTCCGCTCCCTCCAGCGCTTTCTCTATGTCTATTTGTGGCAGCGCGGGTTCCTGGACGGCGTCGCCGGCTGGCACTTCGCCCGCCTGCACTCCTTCTATGAATATCTCTGCGTCGTCAAGGCCGTCGAGTTGAAGAGAATCAAAACCTAAACAACCCAAAACAGCACCTGCCCAAGGAGAACCTATGCCCAACGGCGCCATTGTTCGGACAAAACCCGGATTCATTCATTTGCTCGGACGCGCGGTCGGAAGACGCTTTCGCGGGAGGATGGGCGTCTACCGGTTCCTCCGCCTGCTTCACCATCCGGATCACCGCCAGCATTCCTGGTTGGAAACCGTGGACTCCGCCGCGTCCGGCGGTCCGAAATTTCACTTGTCCACGCGCTGGTACCCCGAATGGAAGAGTTGGTTTTACGGGTCCCAGGACCCCGAAATCCAGCACTGGATCACCCATCACTCCAAACCCGACTGGGTCGCCTTTGATATTGGCATGAACTTCGGCTTCTTTGCGTGTTTGCTCGGTCAGCGGTGTTCCGCTGTATACGGGTTCGAACCGGTTCCCTGGCTCGCCAAACGCGCCCGCGCCAACGTGGAACTGAACCGTTTTTCCAATGTTGCCATTGCTGAAATCGCCTTGTCGGAGCGGCCCGGCGAAGCCTTGCTCAACCTTCCCTCCGGGGAGGACAGCAATTGGGGAACCAGCAGCCTCGTCCATCAAAGCACCGGCCGCGAAACCTTGAAGGTCCCCCTGGACACCGTCGACAACTGTGTGGACCGCCAAAAATTATGCCGGCTCGATTTCATCAAAATTGATGTCGAGGGCGCCGAGGATTTGGTCCTCAGGGGCGCGGCCAAAACCCTGCGTCGTTTTCGTCCGACCATCATCTTTGAGCACAACCCCGAATCCGTCGCCAATGTCGCCGCCTTGCTCCGACAGCATGAATACCGGTTCGCTGATCTTTCGGGAAAAAACTTGGGCGACGACCCGAAAACCTGGCCTCACGATGTCCTGGCCCTGCCACTGGACCAGTGTGGCGCTGCGGCCTCAGCCATTCGTCAATCAGCCTTATGTGCGCAATGAATGCCAATCAACCTCCCTATCAACGCATCCTGGGCATCCGCTTTTTTACGGGCACCGCCGAGGAGGCCGTGCAGATCGGCCTGCGGGGCGGCCTCGTGGTCGTGCCGGCCGCCCCCGCGCTCGTCGAACTGCCCTTCAATGAATCTTACCGCGACGCCGTCTTCAACGCTGATCTGGCCATCACCGACAGTGGCTTCATGGTCTTGTTGTGGGCCTGTCTGACCGGCCGGCGCCTGCCCCGCGTTTCCGGGCTGCGCTATCTCAGGCTGCTCGTCGAAATGAAAGCCTTGCAACCCCGCGAAACGGTGCTCTGGATCATGCCCGGCACCGCGGCGCGCGACCAAAACCTCGCCTGGCTTCGTTCCCAGGGCCATGATTTCACTTGCGAAGACTGCTATCTGGCCCCGCATTACCCAGGCGGACCCATCCTGGACGACGCTTTGGTCGCCTTGGTGAAATCCCGGCGCCCCAGGCACATCGTGGTGTGCCTCGGCGGCGGCACCCAGGAGCGGTTGGGCGTGATGTTGAAACGGGCCTGCGATTTCAATCCGGGAATCCACTGCATCGGCGCCGCCATCGGCTTTCTCTCCGGCGATCAGGTGGGAATCCCGCCGTGGGCGGACCGGTTCTTTCTGGGCTGGCTGTGCCGCTGCCTCTCCGAGCCCCGGAAATTTGTCCCGCGCTACTGGAAGGCCGGCCGGCTCGTCACCATGATGATCCGTTACCGGGAAAATCCCCCCGCCATTCAAACCCCCGCCGCCTGACGCTCATGATTCGGAGCTCAGGGCCGGCCTGTTGCCTGCCATTTGCATTGTGCCTGGCCATGCTGATCGGTTGCCCGGTGCATCCCTCCGCCATGCATGCTCCGGCGGGCGGACACCCGGTTTTCTGCGGTGCTGATTGAAGACCATTCTGACCAAATTGATGACAACCCAAACCGGCCCTGTCGTGGAATCCCGTCCCGCGCCGCTGCCAGTGCGCCCCGCGTCCGTTCCCGCCCCGCCCCCTTCGCGCATCAAGGAATTGGATGGGCTGCGTGGCGTGGCCGTCCTCGCGGTCATTGCCGACCACTATCTGTCCTGGCTGCCAGCCCTTGGAACCCAATACGGTAGATTGGGGGTTGACTTGTTCTTCATTCTTTCCGGCTTCCTCATCACCAGTATTTTGCTGGATCTGCGCGGCAATGATCACTACTTCAAAATCTTTTACCTTCGCCGGGCCTTGCGCATCTTCCCACCCTATTATTTGGCGATCATTGTCTATTTGGGCGTTTCCGTCGCGTTGGGCCGCCCGGGCACGCTGGGCCTGTGGTCCCAATACGTCTTCTACTATACCAGTTTGTTTTTGGGCCAGCCCCCGCAATTGCACGCGTTTCCGCCCAGCGTGCCCTTGACGGTGGTTTTGGGTTTGGCTGTCCTCTGGTCCCTTTCCGTCGAGGAACTCTACTATACCATCTGGGCCCCGGTGGTGCGGTTCACCACCCGGCGGGCCTTCACCGGCATTCTCGCAGGAATGATCCTGATTGCTCCACTCTTGCGCTTTTGTTTCCACACCCATGACTTTCCCGAGGTTTACACCTTTTATTGCCGCATGGACGGCCTGGCTTACGGCTCTGCGGTCGCGCTGTTGATTCACGAACGCCGCCGCCGTCCTGGCCAATGGGTTGAAAACCACCGCCTCTTCAAGGGACTTGCCCTCGGAGTTTTTCTGATCACCGCCCTTTTCTGGCTGTTAACCCACGGTGACCAGGCCAACCGCTGGGTCACCTCGGTCGGTTTCGTGATGGCCGACCTCAGTTTTGCCTTGGTTGCTTACGGCCTGATCACCCGGGCCGGTGGCGGCCAGATTTACGTCAAAATATTCCGTTCTCCGTGGTTGTGCTCCATTGGCACGGTCAGTTACAGCTTGTACCTCTTTCACTATCCGCTGTGGAACGTCGCCATCATGCTCGTGGACGGCCTCCACTGGCCCCGTCGCGTGTCGGCCGTCTTGGATGTGCTGGTCGGACTCGTGCTCAGTTTCACAGTGGCTTACGCGCTCTGGTACGGCATGG
Organism: uncultured Bifidobacteriaceae bacterium; assembly: GCA_964618545.1. Taxonomy (GTDB): domain Bacteria; phylum Verrucomicrobiota; class Verrucomicrobiia; order Limisphaerales; family UBA11358; genus UBA11358. The sequence continues at coordinate 34,428 of CAZUBG010000028.1, forward strand.
AGTCGCGCATTCTGCGTTGGAAGAACCGCCATGAACCCGTCCCCATGCCCCGGTAGGTCCAGCCTCCGACGGCCTGACTCCCGGCCCATGAACCCCTGGGTGGACCACCACTGGAACTGCCGGGGGCGCCAGCGCCGGCCAAACCGCCCCCCTTCTCCCCGGGCGAGAAAGCCGGAATGAGAATTCGCCCAAACGAAATTTCGCGCCTTGAACCCCTGAACCTGGGACCATCCGGCCACTGGCATCCTCGCCGGCAACTTCCGGCGGCCCCGGGTTGGCAATGATTTGTAAACGGTCAACCACAAACCGACGGTGCAATTAAACAAGCAGGCAAACCGCAAACTATGCATAACCAACGATTGGTGGAAAAAGATCCCGCGCTCAAAAAGGACGATCTGATTGTCATTACCGGTGCCGGCGGCTTCATTGCCGGCAACCTCGCCCTCTATTTCCAGAAAAAAGGCTTCA
>CAZUBG010000029.1:0-34022 GCA_964618545.1 uncultured Bifidobacteriaceae bacterium
GAAAGGATGCGCCCGCCACCCGGCCAGGACCCTGTCCCAAACCGGGGCGGAAGATTTCCGCTCCACCCGCGCCATGACTTCTTGGTGAAAGGACTCGGTGGCCCGCAGATCGGAAGTCGGCGCGGCAACCGTCAATTGTTCCTTGACCCGGGAAATCTCCTCCAGATAGCCACGGCAACCGGCGCAGGTTTCCAAATGAGCCCGCACCTCCTCCGCCGTCCGGGCGTTCAGGGCGTCCACCGCCAGCCAGGCAATCCACTTCCGTTGGTTGGAACAAGGTTTCATCATCAGCCACCTTTCATTTGGACCTCGTTAAAGTCCAGCGCGTTCATCCGGCGCAATTTCTCCAAGGCTTTGAACAAACGTGATTTCACCGTCCCCACCGGGCACCCCAGCGCCCCGGCGATTTCCTCCAGCGAATCATCCACATAAAATCTCAGGTAAATGACCTGCTGATGCTTGGGCGGCAGGGCGGCCAGACAAGCCCGCACGCGGTCAGCCTGCTCGCGCCTTTGGGCCGCCTGGTCCGGCCCGGAACCGTCATCCATCAGGCCCGCCAGGTGGTCTTGAAAGACCTCCTGGTCCCCGCCGGTCAGCGTCGAGAGCGGGAGCGGGCGCTTTTGCCGCAGCGTGTTCCGGTAACGATTCAGCAGGATGGCGCACAGCCAGGTGAAAAACTGGCAGCCGCCATCGTACCGCCGCAACGATTTCCACGCCTCCACCAGCGTGTCCTGCGCCAGCTCTTCCGCCAGCGTCGCGTTGCCGCACAACCCCATCGCGTGGCGCAACAGGCGCGTCTCGCAAACCCGGCAGAGCTCGCCGAACGCCCCGGCATCGCCGCCCCGCGCCTGTTCCAACAGGCTCCGCGTTTCCGGGACCTCCAGTGCTTCAAAGGTGGGGTTCAAGCTGAACACGGGTTAAGGTTAACTCAAAAAGCCGGACGATGCCACGCGGATTTGTCCGGCTGAATTTGTCCCGGGGAAAATCATGGCTTGATGGCTTCCCCCGGATGCGTTCCGCCCACAAGGAAGGGAGCACCGTCTTTTTCGACAAAGATCAGCGTGACCGGCCTGCCGGTGGAGTGGGAAACATAAGTGGAGGTCAGTTGAAACCCGCAGTCCTCATCTTGAAATACAAAGCGCTTGCAGGCAAAGGGGCCGTTACCACAGGGATCCATGATGCTCTTCAATCCGGCCTCGCCATGCAGTTTGTATTCCATTGCTGCCCGAACCATGGCCAGTTCCACCTGCCGGGTGAATTCCTTCCGCCGGCAATCGTTCCAGGCGTTCAACCCATCCGCGAACAAATAATTGCCGGATTGCTTCACCGCCCCCCTCAACTGACTGAACTGCGCTTCAAACGCGCCGTGCGGGAGGGCCATGATGCCATCCAACTGCTTGAACCAGGGCTTCGTGTCGCGGACCATTTTCAGCAAGCCCTCCGAAGTTCCCCCGGTCGCGTTGGTCAGTTGGGGCCAGAAATTGGTTTCCTCAGTCCATCTGCGCCCAATCTCCTGGCCCAATGCCGCCATCACGGCGGTTTCGTCGTTCGGATTTGCTTTTTGTGCGTCTTGAATCACGCTGATCATCCAGTCGTGGAACAGGATTTTTTCCCCCGCCATGGCGGTGGCCACCGTACCCCAGGCCGGGGCGGCATCAAAACCAGTGGCCAGTTGTTGCAGTGTCCGGGGTGAGAACTGCCCGAAATTCTCTGCCACGTTCCAGCAGACGATGCCTTGGATGGCCCCCTGTACCAGCGCCCCAATCAGGGTGTCGTCCCGCGCGGCGTTTCTTCCCAGGGTGAGCGACGCCAGCACGTCATCGCGCGCCCCCGCCTGGTCGCCCTGCTGCAACCTCCATTGAACGTCCAGCGCCATCATCAGCGAGGCCTGTTTGCAGTGGGACAGGTGCGGCAGCAGGGCGTCCGCACCGGTCGTCAAATCAACCCCCCAGTCACAAGGAACCTTTTGCGCCGCCGCCCGATGCCACAACAACAAATCGTTGTGATAGTAATCCAGCAGGGCGCCAAACCGTTCGGGCAGAACCCGCCCCTGCCACTGGTTCGTGAACAAATAGTCATGGTCTGCGTCCTTCAATTTGGGTTCCAATAGGAAAGACTGATAATACAACTGCGCCGGGTTGATGTCCGTGCGGAAGGACTCGCCCCGCACGCCGGTCTGAAACCCGCCCGGCAGCAATAGCAAACAGCAGAGAGAAGCGATGATTTTCATAAATCAGTTGGTTTGGTTTGTTTCATCTGTCCGCCCATTAATAACGCCGGAGACTCAATTGGTTCATTTTTTCTGACGATCAACCCCAACCTTGCTTTAAATTCCCGCCCGGTTAAAAATAAGGCGCATGAACGCTCGCAAGTTGCCGCCGAAAAAGACCAAAAAGACCCCCATGAACCGCCCCATTTCACGCCGGGCCGCCCTCCGCAAAACCGCCCGTTATACCGCCGCCGCCGTGGCCGCCGCCTCGCTGCTCCCCCAGTGGGCGCGCGCGGCCGAAACCGCCCCCGCCCAACTCAAGGGCCGCATCCACCACAGCGCCTGTCGCTGGTGCTATGAAAAAATCCCGCTGGAGGACCTCTGCGCCGCCGGCCGCGAGATGGGGCTCACCGGGATTGACCTCCTCCAACCCGCGGATTTTCCGACCCTCAAAAAATACGGCCTCGTCTGCCCGATGGTTTCCTTCCCCACCCTCGACGGTTTGGGCGGCATCACCCGCGCTTGGAACCGCGTCGAGCATCACGACAAACTAATTCAGGCCTACGAACCGCAGCTCCGCCAGACCGCCGCCGCCGGCTTCGAGCGCCTGATCTGCTTCTCCGGCAACCGCGCCGGTCTCGACGACGAACAGGGCTTGGAAAACTGCGCCATCGGCCTGACCCGCCTCCTGCCGCTCGCGGAAAAATTGAAGGTGACCCTCTGCATGGAACTACTCAACAGCAAGCGCACCCACAAGGATTACCAATGCGACCATGTCGCCTGGGGCGCGGCCCTGGTGCGGCGGATCGGCTCCGAACGCTTCAAGCTGCTCTACGACATCTATCACATGCAAATCATGGAGGGCGACGTCTGCGACACCATCCGCGAAAATCACCAGTACTTCGACCATTACCACACCGGCGGCGTGCCGGGACGAAATGAGCTGGATGAAACCCAGGAACTCAACTACCCCCGCATCATGCAGGAGATCGTCGCCAGCGGGTTCCAGGGTTTTGTCGCCCAGGAATTTGTCCCCAAACACAAGGACGCCCTGGTCTCGTTGCGCCAGGCCGTGAACCTTTGCGATGTGTAATTAACGGTTGTCATTCTGCCCGGAATGGGGAAATTTATGCTGACTCATTCGCCTATGAAGCCACCCGGCATCCTGCTGACTTTGTTGCTGACCCTCCTGCCGGTGTTGGACGGCCGGGCGGCCACCAGCGCGGTGAATGCCATCAACGCCCTGGGCATTGACCTGCTTCATCAAACCGCCCCGCCGGATGCCAACGCCCTCATCTCGCCCTACTCCATTCAAACAGCCATGGCCATGGCCTATGCCGGATCGGAGGGCGGAACGCGTGAGGAAATGGCCCGGGTCCTTCACTATCCCAAGGATGAGGCTCAGTTGAACGGGTCGTTCGCCGCCTTGCGGACCGATCTCACCGCGATGATGCAGCGCCAGGCGGTCCGGGTCAAAGCCATGCAGCGGTATGGCATTACCAATGAACCCCTCACCCTCATCACCGCCAACCGCTTGTTTGGCCAGGAGGGGTATGACTTCCGCCCGGCGTTCCTGACCGTGTTGACGGACCAGTATCAAGCCCCGTTTGAACCGTTGGATTTCCTGCACAACGCTTCCGGAGCCACCGGACAGATCAACACCTGGGTGGCGGACCAAACCCATGACCGCATTCCTCATCTGATTCCCCCCGGCGCCTTGAACCGCGCCACCCGGCTCGTGCTGGTGAATGCCATTTATTTGAAGGCCCCCTGGGAAACCAAGTTTGATGAACGAGCCACCCAGCCCCGGACGTTCCATCTGGCCGGGGGCACGGAGGTCCAAGTGCCCACCATGGCCCTGAAGGATTCCTTCGGTTATGCCCAACACGACGGTTATCGTGTGGTCGTCCTGCCCTATGTCGGCACCGAACTCCAGTTCGTGATTCTGCTGCCGGACCATCCCACGGGGCTGGCCGCGCTCGAAGCGGGATTAAAGCCGGAAACCGTGGCTGACGCGGCCGCCACGCCCCCCAAAAAAGTGATTCTGTTTCTGCCCAAATTCAAACTGGAGCCGCCGGCCCTGTCGCTGACCAAAGCCATGCTCGCGCTGGGCATGAAAAGCGCCTTCGACGTCCCCCCCGGCAGCGCCAACTTTGACCGCATGGCCCCGCGTCGGCCGGACGATTACCTGTACATCTCCGACATCTTCCACCAGACCTTCCTCAAGCTCGATGAGTCGGGCACCGAAGCCGCGGCGGCCACCGCCGTCGCCATGGCGCGTGCCTTGGCCATCATGGCCCCGACGGAGCCCCCGGTTGAAGTCCATGTGGATCATCCGTTCCTCTTCGCCATCCAGCACCGGCCCAGCGGCGCGTGCCTGTTTCTCGGACACGTCACCGATCCCCGATGACCGCAGACGCATCCTCAATGTGGGACAGGCTTCCAGCCTGTCAAACCCCGGTGACCGGCACGAAGGCCGTCCCACTCACAACCACCGCCCTTCCCAACCCGGTCATCCGGCCTCTGGCCGAACGCCACGCCGCCATCCTCCGGGTTTGCTCCCCGCTGCCGGGCAGTGTCCCGCGCGATAATTACAAGTCCGTCAATGTCCCCGGGGATTGCGATGGCCGCACCCTGCTCGACGCCCTCTGCCACATGGTCAAAAACGTCACCGTCGCCGCGTGGCTCGGGGAATTTGCGCTGGGCCGGCTGGTGGACCTCGCGCAGCAACCCGTGTCCCCCGCGCAAATCGTCCGCATGGGCGAACGCTACCGGCATCAGTTCCCCGGGACCGTTGAACCCGGCGTCAACGGGCGGGTGGAGATCCTTTACGAGGACGAGGCGCTCATTGTCGTCAACAAACCCGCGCCCCTCCCCATGCACGCCGGCGGTCGGTTTTATCGCAATACACTGCAATACATTATCAATGAGGTGTACCGGCCGGAAAAACCGCATCCCGCGCACCGGCTGGATGCCAACACCACCGGCCTGGTGCTGGTGACGCGCAGCCGTCATTTTGCCGGGCGGCTGCAACCCCAATTCGCCGGGGGCCGCGTGGAAAAACGCTACCTCGTCCGTGTGCAGGGCCGCCCGGCCGCCGACGCCTTTGCGTGCGACGCCCCCATCAGCGCCCGTTCCGGCGAACTCGGCTCCCGCACCGTGGACTGGGCCGCCGGCCAGACCGCCCGCACCGAATTCACCGTGTGCCGGCGACTGGCGGATGGCACCACCCTCTTGGAAGCCAGACCCCTCACCGGCCGCACCAACCAGATTCGCGTCCACCTCTGGCATCTCGGCTTTCCCGTCTGCGGCGACCCCGTGTATTTGCCCGGCCAGACCCTCGGCGCCACCCAGACCCTGCACCCGGGCGATCCCCCCCTGTGCCTGCACGCCTGGCAGATCAAGTTCCGCCATCCCCTCACCCACCAGCCCGCCGAATTCACCGCCCCCCCGCCCGACCACCTCCTTTCGGCCCCGGTTTAAGCCACCGCCCGCAAATTCAAATCCACTGCTTTCTCATCCATAACTGCGTTCATCCCGGCGGCCGCCGGGTAATTCCGCCAACCCGGAGGGTTGTCAGAAAGTAGCCGGAGGTCGGAGCGACGCGCAGACCTCCGGTCTTCGTGCCAACGCGGGGGCACCCCGGAGGGCGTGCCAGATCCGCCCAACCTTGCGGTAAACGTCCGCCCAAGTTTCTTCCTCAATCAGCACCCCTGACAGAATTTAAACCGCGAAATACGCAAAATATGTGGAGTTCGGCGGCCTGACCCTTGATTTCATTGGAAAAGGGCGTTTGAGAACTCCACACAATTCGTATTTCGTGGTTTAAATCCCCGTCTTTGTGTTCTCTGCGTTATAGTTAAATTTCCCCTTGCCATCCCGGCTTTGCGTGGCAAAGTACTGGGATGGAACCGAATCAAGCCGCCGAACATCTGCAGACGATCCGCACGTTGATGGAACGCTCCGCCGTGTACCGCCGCGCCCTGGCGCCCATCATGATCTACTGCGGCGGGGTGGGTCTCGCGGGTGGCGTGGTGGGGGACTGGCTGCCACTGCATCTGGCGCGCGGCTTTGTTTTGTTTTGGGCGGTGGTGGCCGTGACCGGCCTGACCGGCTCATTTCTGCTGGTCCGCCGCCAGGCGTTGAAGGACTCGGAACCGTTTTGGTCGCCACCCACCCGGCGGGTGGCGCGGGCGCTCATTCCGGGGATGGCGGTGGGAACGCTGGCCGGCCTACTGCTGGCCTGGGTGAGCCCGGCTTGGAATGAGTGTTGGCTGATCGTCCCGATTTGGTGCCTCCTGTACGGTCTGGCCCTCCATGCGGCGGGGTTTTTCACTCCCAAGGGTTTGCAACGGTTTGGCTGGCTGTTCCTGATCACGGGCGGGTTGCTGTTGGTCGGATTGGGGGGACAGTTCGTAAATCCGGTTGTGGCGGCGCAGGTGTTCCAACCGCACTGGCTCATGGGCGGCGTTTTTGGGGGCGGGCATCTGGCCTATGGCATCTATCTTTACTTCACTGAAAAGCGCGGGCAACCCTTGTGAACCCCGAACCGTTTCTCCAACTCGACCGCGTCATCCATGAAAAGGGCCGGCTGGCGATCATGTCCATGCTGGCGGCGTCCCCCGCCCTGTCGTTCACGGAATTGCGCGACGCCCTGGGCATGACCGACGGGAACCTGACCACGCACATCCGCACGCTGCAGGAGGAGGGGTTTGTGGCGGTGAGCAAATCCTTCGCCAACAAACGCCCGCTGACCACCTGTTCGCTCACGGCCGGGGGCCGGAAAGCGTTCGCCAGCTATATTGACCTGCTGGAACAAATTGTCCGGCAGCACAAACCGAGGTGACTTTGGAAGTGAAAATCTTTGAACAAAATTCCACCGCCCGCGTCTCATGCTTTGCAGTGCAAAGTCAAAACTCATGAAGATCATCAAGGCTGAATATTTGGGCATGTGCTTTGGCGTCCGCGACGCCATCGCGCTGGCCGTCAACACCGCCCGGCGCGAGCCGCTGACCGTGCTGGGCGATCTGGTACACAACGAAACGGTGCTGGCCGGTTTGCGGGAACGGGACATCCGGTTTGCCGGGCGACCGGCGGAAGTCGCCACGCGCACGGTGATGATCACCGCGCACGGGGCTTCCGAACGCGCCCTGGCGCAGGCGGGCGCGCAGGGATTGAAGGTGCTGCAGGCGACCTGTCCGCTGGTGCATTTTGCCCACCGGGCGCTGGCCCAACTGGTGCGGGAGGGGTTTCACCCGGTGATCATCGGCCAGTGTCAGCATGTGGAGGTGCGGGGCCTGACCGAAGACCTGGCGGAGTTTGACGTGATCCTGAGCGCGGAGGACGTGGCCCGGCTCCCTGCTCTGCCGCGCTACGGGATCGTGGCCCAAACCACCCAGCCGGTGGACAAGGTACACGCGCTGACAGACCTGATTCGCCACCGCTTTCCCCACTCGGAAGTGCGTTTGCGGGACACGGTCTGCCAGCCCACGAAGCAGCGCCAGCAGGCGGCGATCACGCTGGCGCAGCAGGCCGACGTGGTGATTGTCATCGGCGGGACGCACAGCAACAACACGCGGGAATTGGTGAAGACCTGCGCGCGCCATTGCGCCCGGGTGCACCACGTCCAAACCGCCGATGACCTGCGCCCGGAGTGGTTCCAGGAAGAGGACACGGTGGGCCTCACGGCGGGCACCTCGACGCCGGACGAGGTGATTCACCAACTGGAGGCGCGGCTGCAAGCCCGGGCGGCGTTGCCGACCGAAGCCGCTTTTGCCTGAACGCAATTTCAGATGGTCCCGCCCCGCAGCGGCCTGCTGATTAAAAGCGGTGTAAAACCGCCCTCCGCCTTACTTCAGGGTGGCGAGGGTGGCCTTGATGGCGTCAAAATTCGGCAAATCCTTGGGGGTGGGGGTCTGTTCGGCATAGCGGACAACGCCGGTCTTATCAATGACGAAGGCGGCCCGGGCCGAGGTGTCGCCCACGCCGGCGAGCAGGGGGAACAGAACGCCGTATTTTTTGGTGACTTCCTTGTTCAGATCGCTGACCAAGGGGATGCCGATTTTTTCCTTTTGCGCCCAGGCGTCCTGGGCAAACGGGCTGTCAACGCTGATGCCGATGACCTTGGCGCCCAAGTCCTGGTAGGCGTTGAGACCGGCGGTCAGGTCGCACATTTCCTTGGTGCAGACGCTGGTGAAGGCAAGCGGGAAAAAAAGGAGGACGGTGTTGGAAACGCCAAAACTGGCGCTGAGGGTGACATCCACCAAGCCGGTGGCTTGTTTGGATTTCAGGGTGAAATCAGGGGCTTGGGATCCGGTTGCAATAGGCATAATGGTATGTTGGTTTTATGGTTTAAAAAATCCGCCGGTGGGAATGGTGGAAATTCAGAGCATCGGTGTCAATTATTTTGACGATTATCCGGACTTGTAAACATTACCGGCCGGCCACCTTCATTTTTTCCAGGCAATGAGTCAGGTAGGGCAGCAGTTGTTTTTTGCGGGAGACCACATCGCGCAGTTCGAACACGCCGGGGGCGGAGGGGGGATAATCAATGCGGTCAATAAACGCCTTGTTGCCCGCCACGAGCATCAGTGAATTCTGGCGGACGACATCGGTGACCAGCAGGGAGGAGAAGAGATAGCGCCGGTTCCGGGCGTATTCCTCGAGGGCGACCTGCAGTTCGTCCTTGCGCTTCCAAAACTGATCAAAGCCGATTTCCTCAATCTGGGCGACACTGAAGGAATCGCCGTCCTCGACATATTCCTTGCAGTCAATGGTGATGGCCTGCCACGCAGGCTTGAGGGTGAGCACGGAACCGGCGGCAAAGAGCTTGTCGGTAAATTCGCGGGCGTTGACGCCGGCGGTTTTCTCGAGCCGGATGAGGATCTCCCGGTCCCGGGCGGTGGTGGTGGGGGAGGTGAGGTTCAAGGTGTCGGAAACCAAGCCGGCGAGGAGCAGCCCGGCGATGGGCGGGGGCAATTTAATCTGTTCGCGGAAATAGCAGTCGGCGACAATGGTGCAGGTGGAGCCGACGGGTTCGTTGCGGAACAGGATGGGCTGCTGGGTGGTGAGTGAGCCGAGCCGGTGATGGTCAATGATCTCGACGATTTCGACTTCATTGGCTCCCAGCACGGCCTGGGATAATTCGTTGTGATCCACCAGGATCAATTTGCGCTCCACGGGCTTGAGAAAGTTGGTTTTGGAAAGGATGCCCACGGTGCTCCCTTCATCATCGGTCACGGGAAAGGCGGCGTATCCGGAGGCCAGGGCGGCGGCTTTGACGAGCGTCAACGGGGCATCCTCGCGCAGGCTCAGGAATTCCTCGTTGAGCATGTGCCGGATGGCGACGGCCGAACGGCAGAGCGCCGCCGTGGTGACGGTGTCATGGGGGGAGGAAATCAGACCGACGCGTTTCTGTTCGGCCGCGCGGATAATGCCGGGATCAATGGGCAGGCCGCCGGTGATGATCAACAACCGCACGCCCTCCTCGATGGCGTGCTTCTGCACATTCTGGCGGTCGCCCACGACGACGACGAGCTTCTCGCGTTGATAGCGTTCCAACCGTTTGGTGAAGCTCTCGATGGCCATGGCGGCGATGGTCAGAAAGAGCTCCTCCTCGCGCCAGGGATCCGGCCCGACCAAGAGTTGTCCGCCCAGGGTTTTGGCCAGACAATTGAGGGAGGAAAGGACGCGGCGTGAATCCACCAACCGATTGAGGGAGGGAAACAGGAACTTGCTCAGTTTGAACAGGGAGAGCAGGCCGAGACAACGCCGGTCGGCGTTGAGCACGGGCAGGATGCGGACGTTGTGCAGGTCCATGAGCGCCAGGGCATCGGCGGCGGTGGTTTCCGGGGTGACGCTGAAGACCTCGGTGCCCATGACGTCCCGCACCTTGGGCGAAACATCCGCGATAAACCGGGGGGAGGGAACCCCGAAGGTCTCGAGAACGAAATCAATCCGGTCGTTGGTGTCGCCACAGCGCGCTGCCACGGCTTCCGGCATCCCGGTGCGCCGCTTGAACTCGGCATAAGCAATGGCCGAACAGATGGAGTCGGTATCCGGGTTACGATGACCTATGACTAAAACTTCATTCATCTACAGACAAGTTAATGAACAACCGGGCTCCGGGGCAAGCAAAAGGCCGGGATATCGGGGAGGCGCCAAACCCGATGCGCGGCCGGAAGGAAATCAAAAACATGATGAAATGCATGGAGAATTCTCTAAAATTCACTTTTCTGCTTGTGCCAAGGCCCCAGCCGGAGAAAAATAAGGCGGCTTCATGCCGGATAATATAATGAAACTGGGACTGGGACTTTACCAACACATGCTGACGCGCGAGAATTATCAATTCGCCCGGCAGGCGGGGGCGACGCATATCGTGGCTCATTTGGTGGATTATTTCAAAGGCGGCGCAAAAAATCCGCAGGACAACCAACCGACCGGCACGGAACGGGGTTGGGGCCTGGCGGGCGATCCCAATCGGCTTTGGACGGCGGAGGAATTGACGGGCCTGCGCAAAGACATGGAGGCGGAGGGGTTAAAACTGGAGGCGATTGAAAATTTTGATCCGGCGCACTGGCATGATGTCTTGCTCGACGGCCCCAAAAAGAAGGCGCATTTGGAAAACACCAAAGAGATAGTGCGAAATCTGGGCCGGGCGGGAATTCCAATCATGGGTTACAACTTCAGCATCGCGGGGGTCTGCGGACGCACGCACCGGCCTTACGCGCGCGGCGGGGCGATGTCGGTGGGGATGGAAGGTCCGCTCGACACCCCCATGCCCAACGGCATGGCCTGGAACATGATCGTGGATGAAAACGCGGCGCCGGGAAATGTTCCGTCCGCCACACCGGAACAACTCTGGCGGCGGCTGGATGATTTTCTGGGCGAAATCCTGCCCGTGGCGGAGGCGGCGGGCGTGATACTGGCGCTGCATCCGGACGACCCTCCCCTGCCCTTCATGCGGGGTCAGCCGCGATTGGTGTACCAACCGCAACTGTATCAACGGGTGATTGACCTTCGGCCGAGCCGGGCCAACACGCTGGAGTTTTGCCTGGGCTCGCTGGCCGAAATGACGGAGGGCGATATTTACGAGGCGGTGGACCAATACAGCCGCCAGCAACGCATCGGTTATGTGCATTTCCGCAATGTGACCGGCAAAGTGCCGCACTACCAGGAGACCTTCATTGATGACGGGGACATTGACATGGTACGAGTGCTGAAAATCTTGAAAAAAAACAAATATCAAGGCGTATTGATTCCCGACCACACGCCGCAAATGTCCTGCGCCGCGCCGTGGCATGCGGGGATGGCGTTTGCCCTGGGCTACCTGCGGGCAGCGCTCCAAATCATGGAAAGGGAGCCATGAAGAATCCATTTTCACTCAAAGGAGAAACGGCGTTAATCACCGGGGGTGGCAGCGGACTGGGACTGGGCATCGCCATGTGTTTCGTGCAGGCGGGCGCCCGCGTGGTGCTGACCGGCCGCCGGGAGGACGTATTGGCCAAAGCGGCCAAGAAACTTGGCCGGGCCGCCACTTTTGAAGTGCAGGATGTCACCCGCTATGATGAACTGGGGGATTTTCTGAAGCGCGTCAACCGGCGGGTCGGCAATCTTACTATTCTGGTTAACAATGCGGGAATTCATTTGAAAAAGCCGGCGGTGGAAATCACCGTGGCGGAGTTCAACGCGGTGTTTCAAACCCACGTCGCCGCAGCGTTTCACCTGACGCAGGGCGTGCTGCCGGGGATGATGAAGCGCCGGCACGGCAACATTCTGTTCACCGCCTCGATGGCATCGCTGTTTGGGATTCCGCTGGTGGCGGCCTACTCCGCCGCCAAGTCAGCACACTTGGGCCTGGTGCGTTCGCTGGCCACGGAGGTGTCGGGCCGGGGTGTGCGCGTGAATGCCATCGCCCCGGGCTGGATCGAATCGGACATGATGCTCAAGGCGCTGAAGGGCGACCCGCAGCGTTCCGCCAAAATCCTCGGGCGCACCCCGATGAATTGTTTTGGAACCGCGATTGATGTGGGACTGGCGGCGACATATCTTTGTTCACCGGCGGCCCGGTTTGTAACAGGCGTGGTGCTGCCGGTGGATGGCGGTGTCAGCATCGGTTTTTAGCGCACGGGGAGTGTCATCCGCCCTTTGGAATGCAAAAGGCAGATTGGGAAAACGTCCGGGTGGACATTGATTCGCCGCGGCTGACGTTTGCGCCCAATCTGGATTGGAATGAGCCATCGTTCTGGTGGCCAAAAACATTTTCCGGGACCGAAAAACGCGTAAACCGGTATTGTCAGATACTCAGACCGGGGCGGAAAAGCGAAAGTAATCAAATTCTGCACAGCCGCCGGCACGGGGATCGTTTGCGGCCAGACAATAAACGCCGGTCTTGGCCCCGATCCACTCGCCGGCGCACGCCTGAAATTTTTCAGGCACGGGAACCGAGCCATCCCCCGCCTGATAACTGAATTCACACCCCCCGGAGTCGCCCACCCGCAGGCACAACTTGATCTCGGCGACCGAGATTTTTTCCAGAAAATGGTCATGCTGGTTGACCCGGAAGACAACCTGGCATGACGCACCCTGCCGACGGATGGCCAGTGCAGCGTGAGTGCGCCCCATGACCACGAGGCCGGCTTCTTCGCCGGGTTGCAGCAAAGAGCAATCCAACCGGGTCTCAGCAGCAAACGACCGGGCCGGGAATTTTTGCAGGAGCAGACCGGGAGTCCGGGCGAGCCCGGCCGGGGGAGGAACCTGCGGGAACAAACGAAGCCAGCCCGGGCGGGCGGCGAGAGAATACCAGCCGGCGTCGTGATTCGCATACCACTGCCATTGCAGGCCGAGCCGCCCGGAATCAAACTCGTCGCTGGTTTGAGGGACCGCAACGGCGGAGAACCGGCCAGCCACGGGTTTTTGAAAACTCAAGACCGGCTCGCCACACTCACCGCCGTTGACCGAGCCCATCAGGGGCCAGCCATCCCGCCAGACCACCGGTTGCAGGTGAACAATCCGACCATACACCCCGGCGTCCTGGAAATGAACAAACCACCAGCGATCATCGGGCCCGTTTACCAACGCCCCTTGATGCGGACCATTCACCGGCGTTGCGCCCCGCGCCAGCACGATTTTATCCTCATACGGACCCAGAATGTGTTTTGAACGCAGCACCACCTGCCAGCCGTTTTCGACGCCACCGGCAGGAGCGGAGATATAATACCATCCGTCGTGTTTTAAAAACTTGGGCCCTTCGATCGTCGGATGTTTTTCCGGTTCGTGAAAAACAATTTTGCCCTCGCCCAGCAAACCCAAACCATCCGCCGCCATGGGGCGGACGCGCAACCGGTGCTTGATGCCCGCACGCGAACCGGCATAGGCATGAACCAGCCAGGCCCGGTCGTCATCATCCCAAAACGGACAGGGATCAATCAGCCCCCGGCCCGACTGGACCAAATGGGGTTGCGACCACGGTCCGGCGGGATTTTCCGCAGTCACAAGATAAATGCCTTCATCGGGCATGGGAAAATAAATCCAGAACTTACCGGCGTGAAAACGCATGGCCGGCGCCCAGATACCACAACCGGGCCGGACCTCGGCATAGCGGGGATGCGGCAGGTTTTTAACGGCATGACCGATGAGGGTCCAATTCACCAAATCCTTTGAGTGCAATACCGGCAGGCCGGGCGTGCAGTTAAAGCTCGATGCCGTCAGATAAAAATCGCCGCCAACACGCACGACATCGGGGTCCGAATAATCGGCGTAAATAACCGGGTTGCGGTAGGTGCCGTTGCCTTGGTCGGGCGTCCAGGGAAACGAGAAATCGGACGCCGCGCCGCTGGTTTGGCGGGCGTCAATGTGAGCCATGATGGACGGTGAGGAGTTCAAGCAAAGTTCTCCTTGAGAGTGACGGGCCTGATGTGCGGCACCCCGACGTGAAAAATCAGCCAGGCCACAATGTACGCGCCGCCACAAATCAGCATGATGGTGTTGTAAGTGCCATGATCCTGCAAAATATTGCTGACGAGCCAGAAAAAGCCCATGGACATGAGCGAGGCCAGGGTGCCGCCAAAACCGACGACCGACGCCACGGCGCGTTTGGGAAAAATATCCGAAATGACAGTGTACATGGTGGCCGACCAGCCTTGATGGGAAGCCGCCGCGAGCGCGAAAAATCCCGCCGCCAGCCAAACGCTGCTGACGCGCGGCGCGAAGATGACCGGCAGCGTGCAGACCGCACACAGCAGCGTGGCGGTCTTTCGCGCCCGGTTCACCGACCAACCGCGCTTTAAAAACCAGGCGGACAAACCGCCGCCGCCGACGCTGCCCAGGGCGGTGACGGTGTAAATCAACACCAATGGCAGGCCGAATTGTTTCAGGTTCAGATGAAATTGCTTGCTGAAAAAATCCGGCAGCCAGAAACCGTAGAACCACCACACCGGCCCGACCAGCACGCACGTCCCGTAGTACGCCCAAGCCTCGCGATAGCCCAGCAGTTTCACCCAGGGGATTTTCTGCTCGTCCGCCGCCGCCGCCACCCCGTGTTTGATGTGCGCCAGTTCCTCCGGGCCGACCCGCCCGGATTTTTCCGGCGAGTTGTACAGGCTCAACCAGAAGCCCAGCCAGACGAGATCCGTGACGCCGAGCAAAATAAACGCCGCCTGCCAGTTGAAATTGAACACGAGCAAGGGCACCAACATCGGAGCGAAGATGGCGCCAATGTTGGAACCCGTGTTGAAAATGCCGGTGGCGACCGACCGTTCGCCGGCGGGAAACCATTCCGTCACCGTGCGAATGGCGGTTGGAAAATTCCCGGATTCCCCCAAGCCCAACGCAAAACGCGCCAATGAAAAACCGGAGACCGAACGGCAAAGCGAGTGTGCCATTGCCGCGAAACTCCAAAAGAGCACCGAACAGGCATACGCGCTTTTCGTGCCGATCCAGTTGATGAAGGGGCCAAACAGCGTCTGCCCGATGGCATAGGCGGCCTGAAAGGCAATGGCCATGCGCCCGTAATCCGTCTCCGTCCACTGGAACATTTTGGACAACTGCGGCTTGAGCAAGCCCAGCACCTGCCGGTCCATGTAATTCACCAGACAGGCGGAAAACAGCAGCGCGCAGATCACCCAGCGAAATTTTCCGACACGATTCATTGGCGTAAATCCAGAACGGAGTTGGTCACCCGGAGCTGGTGCAATGCCGGACCGGATTTATTGTCAACTTGGACGTTGTCAAAATGGATGCCATCGGCGTCCGTGAGAAAAACGCCGGCGGCCGAGGTGATGGAAATGTTTTTCAAATCAATGCCGCGAATGGGCATTTCCGGCAACCCCTCCAGCACGATTGCCTTTTGGGCGCCGCGGCAAATCACATTGTCAATGTAAATCTCCCGGAACTGCGGCGTTGCCTCGGTAACCGGCGGCACATTGGCGGCCACCGTTCCCGGAGTTTCATTCAAGGGGGCCTTTCCTT
The DNA here is from genome assembly GCA_964618545.1 of uncultured Bifidobacteriaceae bacterium. Taxonomy (GTDB): domain Bacteria; phylum Verrucomicrobiota; class Verrucomicrobiia; order Limisphaerales; family UBA11358; genus UBA11358. The sequence goes on from CAZUBG010000029.1 coordinate 15,677, forward strand.
CGTAATACATGTTAAAATTGATGGCGTCGCCGCCAATGTCCACCATCCGAACATTGGAAACATGGATGTTCTCCACCACCCCGCCCCGCCCGCGCGTGCTTTTGAAACGCAGCCCGACATCGGTGTCCAGGAAGGTGCAATTGTCCACCCGGACGTTGCGCACGCCGCCGGACATTTCACTGCCAATGGTGAAGCCGCCATGGGCGTGATATACGGTGCAACCCTGCACCAGCACATCCTCCGTCGGCACGCCGATGCGGCGTCCGGCGGCATCCTTGCCGGACTTCAGGCAGATGCCATCATCGCCCGACTCAAACGTGCTGTCGCGGATGATCGCATGCCGGCAGGATTCCAAATCCAGTGCATCGCTGTTCTGGGCCACGGGGGAATTGTGAACGGTCACGTCGAGGATGGAAACGTCCTCGCACAACACGGGATTCAGGGTCCAGTTCGGCGGATTTTGAAACGTCGCGTCCGCCAACAGGACTCTTTTACAGTTGATGAGCCGGATCATCTTGGGGCGCAAATACTGGTGACAGGGCTCGTAGTCCGACAACTGAATCGAGCCGGCCTTGCGCAATTTCTCCACGGTTACCGACCCGGCCATGGCCTCCCGACTGGGCCACCAGGTGTCGTCAGTTTCACTTGTCACCCCGCCGGATTTGACAAGGGCCTTCCAGCCACTCTCGCTCAATTTTGCCGCTTTGACGGGACGCCAGGCGTCCCCGCCCCCATCAATGATCCCCTCACCGGTGATGGCCACGCTCTCCAAATTCTCGCCGAGGATTGGCGACATGGAATCCACCTCCTTTTCCCCTTTCAGGTCAAACACCGTCAGCGGATACAATTGCCAGTTGCCGGAAAACTTCAGCAACGCGCCGCGTTCCAGATGCAAGTTCAGATGGCTGCAAAGTTGGATTGGACCCGTGAGCCAAATGCCGGGCGGAACGACGAGTTCGCCCCCGCCTTTGGTGGCCAGGGACGCCAAGGCTTTGCCGAACGCCTCGGTATTCAGGGTCAGGCCGTCCCCGACTGCTCCGAAATCGGCAAGATTCACCACCCTTTTGGGAATCCTGGGTGCGGCCACCCGCGGGGAAATTTCACTTCCGTCGGCCGATGCAACGCCACCCGGAACCGACGCCAATAGAATCATTCCCCACCCCATCGTCATCAGAATATTCATCAGACGGATTCTCTTATTGATCCTTCGTTTGGTCCCTGGCACACACACATGACCAGACACGCGACCACCATTCACATTGCTTTTTTCGGCATTCATGATTGAAAAACCCACATCGAAAACATCAACTAAAATATATTTATGGCTGCGTTGTTCAAACCAATTAAAGATGCCCGATCCCGGTTTGGCATAGAATGGCTTTTGAACCAACGTTACCGGGTGGAATCCCAGGAATCGCTTCCGCCCAAAACGGACGGCACGGTGATTTTTTCCGCTTCGTCCCGCGTCAACTGCCGCGACCACTTCACCCGCGCGGCGGGATTTGCCCCCGGACCGGTGCTGAGATATTCCGCAAAACGCGCGGTCAATTCATTCGTCGGATTGCGCCAGTTGTTCCAGCCGGCGCGGGCGATGTGGTCGCCCATTTCACAATTGATGTAGGTGACACTCGCATAAGGACGCCACGGACGCCCCAGATCGGCGCGGGGTGCGGAGCCGTCCTTGCTCACATTCACCGCCTGCCCCTGCGGATTGATCCAGGGCTGCGCATCGGCAGTGAGTTGGCAGTTCAAAAACACGAAGCCGAACGGCTTTTCACCCGGGGTGTTGGCCGCGGTGACATGGCCGCCGTTCTTGCTCTTAATTGTACAGTGATCAAATACGGCCGTCGCCGAACCGTAAATGAAGTCCACCCGCCCGGCGATCAGGCAGTTGGTTAAATAATCCCGTCCCGCATTGAGCATCAGCGTGTCCTGCCAGCCCAGCATGCGGCAGTTGTCAAAACGCGCACGATCCCCGTCCACGCGCAACGCCAGCGCCTGACCGTGGTCGCCCGAGGTGTTTTCAAAAGTGAGGTTCTCCGCCCGAAAATCATCCGCCAGCACGATCACGCCAGTGCCCTTAAACTGGCGGATGGTCTCGGCATTTGTCTCGAACACATTCAACGGGTATGTCAGGACCGTGTTATCCCGCTCCTCCCCGGTCAGACGAATGTTTCGCTTCGTCTTCGGCACGAGGGTCTGCCCCGGATAAATGCCGGGTTTGATGAGGATGCGAAACGGTTTCACGGAGTTGTCGGGGGCGGCGGCGATGGCCGCCTGAATCGTGGTGTGCGTCCCCGAACCATCCTCCGAGACCACCGCATCATAGGTGACTTCATTCGTGACCGGCAGGATGGGGGCCGGTTCCGTCAGAAAAACCGGGGCCAGTTCCGGCACATTCTTGCGCAATTCACCCACGACGAGGCGCGCAAACAATACGCTTCCCCGCGCATTTAGATGCGTGCCATCATATGTATTTGTGCCATTGACGGATTTAAGCGGGCTGAATTCCAGGCATTTTTCCGGCCCGAGCGATTCGCACAGTTCAATGCTGCGGGCCTGGAGGTCCACCAGTGGAACGTGTTTTTCCGCGGCAATTTTGCGGACCTCGTCGGCATACGGGGCCAGACTGGATTTGATTTTTCCAGGATTTGCTTTGTCCCACTGGCGCCGGGTGAGCGGCGTGACCAGCACCGGCCGGGCTCCGATGGCGCGGGCGTCGTCCACATATTGCTTCATGTTGGCGACAAAGGTGGCCATGTCCGTGGACCGGCCGGGTTTGCCGGGTTCATTGTTATGGCCAAACTGGATCAAATAATAATCACCCTTGAGCGCCAGGGCATTCGTCCAACGGCCTTCCTGCATGAAACTCAGCGAACTGCGACCGCCCTGGGCGGTGTTGATGCACTCCGCTTTGGTCGGGTCAAGGAAGCTCTTAAAGCCCTGTCCCCACCCGGCTTTATCCGTGACCGTCGAGTCCCCCACCAGCACAATTATCAGGCTGGGTGTTCGGGATGAATCTCCGGCCCGCAGCCCAAGTAAACCGGCGGGCAAGGCCAAAAGCAGGGCGGACAGGAGTAATTTCTTCATAAAATGGGGCCGCGTCAGCAGTCGGAATACCAGCCACCCAAAAAAGGGGGGGCCCAGCTCATTTAACAGTGGTATGGGCCAGCAGCCAACCGGTATCGGACGTGTTGTTGGTGATGCCACTGGAAATCCAGCGATGAATTTCAGCATGACCATCGGCAAACGAAAAGGAACTGCACTTGTTATGATAAATCGCCGGCAGATCATGCACCGCATCCGAACTGACTTCCTCCCAGAAATAACCGTCGTCAATGCTGTCCGCCCGTTCATCCAAAAAAACGTAGGCATCCGTGGGCGACAAAGTACCGCCGGAAAAATCACTGGTCTTTTGAAAGGCCTTGCCGTAATCGCCCGCCGACGCCTTGCCGCTGATCGAACCCGTCGCCCCCGTGGACGCCATCGTCGGCCCCACCTGACCGTTCATCGAGCAGGAGCGGACCCGCGGACCATACACCGGGTCCACGCTTTGATCGCCGGGACAATGATAGACCCCTGCGTTTTTAAGCTGATAACCAATGGAGCCATACGCCTGCAAATCGGGACTGACTAAATCGTAAGTGTTGGTGTTGCCCGTGGAACTGCCAGTACTCAGGACTCCGGCCACCCAGTTTCCAGGCTGCCCTCCCGCCGGCAACCCTGCGCTGGCGGAATTGCCACCTTGTCCGACCGTTTGGTTGGGCGGAACCTTCTCCCCATTCTCCGTGGCATACATAAACCAGGCAAGCTGGAGCTGCTTCATGTTGCTCACACAGGTGATTCCCTGCGCCTTGAGCTTGGCCTTGGCCAGCGCGGGCAAAAGCATCGCCGCCAGAATTGCGATGATGGCAATGACCACCAGCAATTCGATCAGCGTGAAACCCAGGCGACGCGAAAGTGCGCCCTCCTGGACCGGCCCAGCGGGGGAATTTCGCCTTGGTTCAGAGTCATGCTGGTTCGTTGCGTTCATCATAATTGCTTGACGAAAAACATAACACGTCCCGCTGAATTATAACCACCGAGTTTAGGCAAAAAACCTTGAAATTCCTGCTGGCCCCCCGGCCCGGTCAAATCCCGCCCTGTTGTTTCTGGTACTCCCGGGGTGACAGGCCGGTTGAACGTTTGAAAGCAACCCAAAAACTGTTGCCGTTTTCATAGCCGCACAGGCCGGCCACCGCCTCCATTTTTTCGCCCGAATCCAAAAGCAATTTCTTGGCGCGCTCCATGCGGATGCGGTGCAGCTCATTTCCCGGCGAACGCCCCAGGTGGTCAACAAACGCCTGATGGAAACTCCGCACGGACATGGCGGCGGCTTTCGCCAGGTCATTGACGCCAATGCGTTCATGGCAGTGATCCAGCATGAACCGCAGGCTGTGAGCCACCCCGGGATGACTCACCGCCATCATGTCACTGCTCTTACGAACGATCAGCCTGAGCGGAGCCACCCGCATGGGTCCTTCCGGGGCGGGCTTTCTTCGCATTAACTCACTCAGCAGCTTGGCGCCGGCATAACCAATCATTTCCATGTTCACGTCCACGCTGGAAATGGGGGTATGCATGGCCTCCACCGCCAGGAGGGAATTCCCGGCGCCAACAATCGCCACTTCTTCGGGAACGTCCAGCCCAATGGACTCGCAGGTCTCCAACAATTCCTGCGCCAGCCCGTCACTGGCGGCAAAGATGCCAATCGGCTTGGGCAGGGATTTTAATTCGGCCGCCAGCCAGACGCGCTTTTGTTTCCAGGCTTTGCGATCCGTGCGAAATGCCGGCGCTTTATGCCAGCGCAACCAGTCCGCCTTTCGTCCCGCATCGGCCAGACATTTCAGAAACGCCGTTCCGCGTTCATTGTAAACCCAGTTGGGAGCGTCGCTGTAAAAGAGAAAATGACGAAAGCCCCGGGAGAGAAAATGACCGGCCACCAGGTGCGCCGTTTCCGCGGTGGCTTCCAACACGCGCGCAAATTTCAACTGCGGCCGGCGAAAACTGAAATCCACCGTGGGTTTCCGGGACGCCAATACAAAATCCGCCAGTTCATCGCCCGCCCCCAGCCAGGTCAGAATGCCATCGCCATCCCAACCCCAGGGCACAATCTTTTCCCGCGCCCAATCCTCGGAAAGGTGCCAGCCATTTTCCTGCGCGTACTTCTCAATCCCACAATGCAGCCGGTGATCGTACCAGCCCAGGATCAGCAGCACCCGGGGGGATTTTTTTCGCCCGGCTTCGGTTGAGATATTTGAACCCATAAAATACCGGGGCATTGCAGATTGTCCCATGAAAACCCGGTTTGATGACTTTAAATATAAATGTGGTGTTTCAAGCAGCTTATCAAGGATAAACCAAGCGGTAAAACACGGTCCCGTTCGTGGAATTGAGGGAGAGATTCACCAGAGTGACGTTGGTGGAATTGGCCACGGTCGCCCAATTGGTTCCCAACCCGCCGCTCAACGCGTTGGTCTGGACTTGCAACCGCCAGCCGAGATGATCCGCCGGCCAGGACAACTGCCATTGACCGCCCACAAGCTGGCAAACCAGGTTGGTCGGGACTAATGAAACCGTTGGGGCGGGTGCCAGGACGGACTGGGACGAGTTGACCGATATTTGGTTGAGGTCAATCGTGGTGGCATTGGAGTTGACGGTGGCCCGCCAACCGAGGGCCAGCGCGTCAAAGCTGTTGGTCAGATAAGTGCTCCCAGCGGCGGTGCCGCCAAACTGTGCGAGCAGCGTGCCGTTGGTGTTGACGCCGGAATAGAGGAAATTCGTAATGGCCAGCGTGTTGGTCGCCGTCAGGGTGACCGCCAGCACCTCCGTATAGGGATTGCCCGCGATGAGCACCACTGATGCCGCGGTTGATTGCGAGCCAACGGCGGCGGCCGGCGGATTGGCGTAACTCGAACTGCCGCTGCCGCTTGTCACCACGTCCTGGTTGTTGTTGTCCGCCCCCGTTTGCGGCAAACGGGTCATGATTTGCGAACTGCCATTGGTAAAGGAGATCTGTCCGACATAGCCCATCCACGTTTGGGCGCAACCGGTGGCGTTGGTCGTGTAACTGGTGGTGGCCACGCCATTCAGGCCGCCGGACACCGGATAATTGGAACTGCCATGGTACAGTCCAAAACCCAGCGCCCCGGATTGGGTCAGGAGGCCGGACGCGTTGGTGAAGGTCACGGTCAGCCAAACGGTGTCGCCCGGCAGCGCGAGCGTGACCGGCGCGGTGGTGAAGAGCGCCTGCACTTCAATGCCGCCGCTGGTGGTGGCCCCGATGCCGAATTTTAGATGGCCGGCGGCAAGGCTGGGCGTCGGATTCCACGACTTGGAGGAAACCACCTCGTAACTGGTCGCCGCCGGGGTGGGTGCCAAGGGTGAAGACGAATCCACGGTGCTGGCGGTGAACGCATCGCTGAATACATTCCGCGTCACCACCACGTAGGAGGGCGCCTTGGGCGTGGCCGACACCTCGGCGGAATTGGGGCCTTCGCCCGCCAGGTTGACCCCGGACACGACATAATAATAAGTGGTGCCATTGGCGACCTGCGAGTCGGAATCATTGGTGGCCGTGAGGCTGTTCACCAGGTTGGTGTAAGGCCCGCCACTGGTGGTGGAACGCTTGACATTGTAACCGGTGGCCGTGGCGGACGGCGACCAACTCAAGGTCACCAACTGGTTGGCGGCCGTGGCGACCAGATTCGTTGGCGCGGCTGGAACGGCCAGGGTGGTTGACACCGCCGCCAGCACCACCTGCCCGGAAGCATTGGTGCTCAGAGTGCAATCATATCCCGTCGGCACCAAGCCCAGCGCGGGCACTGAACCGCTCAGGTCAGTCGCGCAAGTCATCAGCACATAACTGCCGTTGGTAAAACCGGCCCCGGCGGTCACATTGACCGTGCCCCCCAGCGTCAAATTGCCCGCCACCGCCAGCTTGTCCGCATTCGTGTCCAGTACATAGTTCAGCACGGTGGCGGGGAACAAGGTGAGATTATTGCTGACGGTGAAGATGCTGTCCGCCAGCGTGAGCGGCCCCTCGCCAAAGGCATTGGGGTCCTTGAGCAAGCCGGGCGCATTGTAAAGCGCCAATCCGTTGCCGTAACCATTCGTCACCCAGCCGTCGAAAGTGACCTGGGTGTTCGCCGGCGCACTGTTGCTGATGATCACCTGCGCGTTGAACAGGGCAAAGGTATTGCTGGTGGGGGACACGGTGATTTGCGAGTCAATGAACTGCGCGCCGCTCACATTATAAAGGCAAAAATTCCGGTCGCCGGTCAGATTAATCTTGTCGAAGACGATGTTGGTGGCCGGCATTTCCGTGCGCGCCCAAATGATGCCCACGGGATAGCCGCTCACGGACGTGCCGACGATGTTGCTGAACGTGATGTTGCGATAGATCGGCGTGGTGCTGCTGACCGCGGCGATGGTTTCCAAAGCGGCCGTTTGCGGGCTGATGCTGCTTGGCGTGCCGACTTCGTTGTAGTAACTGTAGACTTGGATGGGAAAATCCACATTCGTCATGCTGATGTTGTCATAGGAAATATTTTGCACGAGCCCGCCACGGTCGTTGTCGGACTTGATACGGATGCCATTCGCGGTCCCATTCATCGTGCAATTAATGACAGTGATGTTGGACACGCCGCCGTCATCGGTGTAACTGCCGATGGAGATGCCGTGGCCGTTGCCGTAGGTGTTGTTCGTCAGGAGCACGCCGGACGTGCCGCCGCCGCAGGTGAAATCATCGTCGCCGGTGCTGATGTTGCAGTTTTGCACCAGGATGTTGGTCCCGCTCACATCACAGGCATCCGTATTGTGCGACGGCGGATTCGCCGAGGACGAGGGGGCCAGCACCGTGACGCCTTGAACCGTGGAATTCCCCGCGCTGCCGCCGATGGCAATGTGAAACATCGGGGAATTGGACAACGTCACATTCTGGATCAACTCCCGATTGCAACCGGACAGGGAGATCATGACCGGCCGGACGGCGCCGTTGGTGCTGGCCCAGGGCCACCACGGCAAACCCTGCCCGTCAATCGCGCCGGAACCGCTGATTTCGATGTTCGTCAGGCTGCTGCCCGAAATAAAATTATTCGCCGTAAAATAATAATCCGTGCTGTTGGTATACCAGGTGACGGGATACTTCCCGAACGGCAGCATCCGCAGGATCGCCCCGCCGTCAATCTGCAGGTTGACGTTGTTTTTCAGGGTGAGCGGCCCGCTCAGGAAAATTCCCGCCGGAATTTCCACCGTGCCCCCCGCCGCGCCATTGGTCATGCCGCCGGCCGCCGCCGCCGTGATCGCGTTTTGCAGGGCGGTCGTGTTGGTGCTCACCCCGTCACCCACCGCGTTGTAAGGCGAACTGGTCACCACCACCACGTTGTTGGCATTGATCACCGGCAGCGCCGGCAGCGCCCGCGCCGGGCCGCCCCACCAGCCCGCCGCCGCCAGCAGGCCGGGTGGGACCAGCCTCCGGAACAGCCGGGACCACGGTTTGCGTCGGCGCACCCCGTTTCCGCCCGGCGGAACGTCCGCCGCCACTGGTGCAAATTCGTTCATGTCATGAATTGGGAAATCCAGATCCACCGCCTTGATAAAATTCGCGGCGGAATCTCATCCGCCGCGAATCACCCGTCAGATTTTACCGCTCAATCACGGCAGCGGCGGACCGGTCACGATGCGGTAGAACTGCACCGGCTGCGCCGCCGCATTCGTATCGGTCAGGGTGAACGGCGACAACGGGGAATTCGTCACCACCACATCCACCCAGATTCCGCTGACGAGATTGGTGGTGGCCTGCAATTCATAGTCCGGACCAGCCTGGCCGCTCACCGTGATGCTGAATAATCCCCCGGCATAAGCGGGGGCGCTGGCGACGGGGGCCGTGAGCGGATTGACCGTGACAGTGAAACTGTTCGTGGCGTTGAGGGCCGGCGAACCATTATCAGTGACCGCCACTTGGACAGGATTGGATGAGCCGGACTGGGAGACCGTCGGCCGCCAGGTCAAAAGACCGCTGTTTGGGTCAACCGCCGCCCCGGCCGGACCGGTCAGCAGGCTGTACGTCAGCGTGGGCGCGGGAACATCCGTATCCGTGGCCGTGCAACTGATCGCCAGATTCACCCCCACATTGATGACAATGTTCGTACCTGCGAACGGTGCGGTGAAAACCGGCGGGGTGTTCGGCGGCGGATTCACCACCAGGGCCGCCACGCTGCTCGTGACGCTGCCCGCCGGAGTCGTCACCACCACAAAATAGTTTCCGGCGTCAGTCAGAGCCGCACTGGGAATGGTCAGCGTGGCACTGTTGGCATTGGGCAAATTCGTGCCGTTCAGAAACCATTGATACGTCGGGTTGGGAACGCCGGTCGCCGCCACGGTAAACACCACATTGGAACCGTAATTCACCGTCTGGCCAACGGGATTGGTGAGGATGTTGGGCGACAATTGCGGCGCCCAGCCGTTGAGCCAGGTGTCGGCGTTTTCCGCCGCCAGCAATCGCGGGTCACTGGGACTCAGGGCAGGAGCGCTGTCCCCCACGGCCAGGCCAAACGTAATGGCCGCCGTATCCGTCAGATTGCTGTTCCCATATTCCCACAAAAGCTGACTGTTCAGCACGCCCGTCGCCGGGAGAATATAGTTGGCGTCAAAACTGCAGTAGATCCACGCCACGTTGCCATTGGTCGTGCCGTTGGAATCCGCCAGCGTGGTGTTGACGATGGTGTTGGTGGACCGCGTAAACCGGCAGCCCACAAACGAAAAACCGTTGCTCGAGCTCAGCCCCAAATAACCGGGCCAGTTGCCAACCGCTTGATTGTCCGTGCGCGCCGCCGTCAGGTTGCCCCCGGAAACCGCCCCGCCACTGCCCAGCAGGGTCCGGGCCTCGCAGTTGGTAAAGAACAAATCACCGCCGCCCCAGATGTAATCAAACTGGCCTTCGATCAGCGAGTTGTTGAAATAGCCCTGCGCCCCCACACTCCCGTTGGCCAGCAGCGTGTCCTGATAGCTGCCCAGATTGCAGTTGTTAAAGATGAAGCGCTTCACATTCGACTCCAGCATCAGCGCCTCCGCCTGCGAGCCGCCCACCGGCGTCATGTTCGTCACCGTCAGGTTGTCCAGCGAAATGTCATTGGCGTTCACCTTGAAGGCCATGCGGAAATGCGTGCTCGGCTGCAAATTCGCATTGTTGGGGTAACCCACCAGCGTCCCGGCCCGGCTCTGCCCGCGCAGCAGCAGGTTGTTCTTCGCCCGGATGTCCACAATTTCCGTGTAAGTGCCGTTGTTGATGTTAATCAACGTCGGGGTCGTGTTGTTGGCCGGCACGGAATCCACCCCCCCCTGCACCGTCACAAAATCACCGCTTCCATCCGCAGCCACCAAAATATTGGTGGGATTGGCCGGACCGCCCGCCTTGGTGGTGAACTGCCAGGCGTTGGTGGCCGTGATCCCGGCAAAGTTCGCGCCCGCCGCATCGGCGAAAGTGCCGTCATCCACCGTGACGTAATAAGTCTGGTTCGAAGTCAGCACGTCAAGGTGCGGATAAATCGCCGCCTGGCTGCCCGTGATGATGACCGGATAATTGGTGAAGGTTTCGCTGGCAATCAAACGCGGCTGCACGTCCTTGGCGCTGCCATCGGGCGTCACGCTCTGGCTCAAGTCAATCGTGTCCACCGGGGTCGCGCTGTTCGTCACATTGTAAATCCTGATCTTCCCGCTGTTCTGCAGCGTCGGCGTCACGCTGAACGCGAGGTAGAGCGGCGTGTCGTAGCACACCCCGGTCGCCCCGTTCGCCGGCGAGAGCGGGGCCGCCGTCATCGTTGAATTCACCGTCAGCGTGACCGTCCCGCTGTTCGTCACCCCGGCGCTGTTGGAAACCTGAACGTAATAGCTGCTGCCCGAGCCGGATGGCGACACGCTGGCGAGGCTGAAGGCGGCCAGGGTCGCGCCGGAAACCGGAATGTTATTGCTATACCATTGATACGTCGGATTCGGCACCCCCGCCGCCGCCACCGTGAACGAGGCGGACGCCGTGTTCGTCACCACCACGCTCACCGGTTGGGTCGTGATGGACGGCGGCACCAGCACCGTCAGCGCCGCTGTGTTCGTCACGCTGCCGGCCTCATTGGTCGCCACCAGGGAGTACACAAAACCGTTCTGTGAATACTGCACGTCCTCCAGCGTCAGGGTGGCATTGGTGGCGTCCGGAATGGCGGCCCCCGTTTCATCCAGCCATTGCAACGCCGGCACCGGCAGCCCGCTCACCGAGGCGGTGAAGGTCGCGTTGTTGCCCTGGATCACCGTTTGTCCCGCCAGCCCGCTGATCACGGGGGCCACGTTGCCCGACGAAACCGTCAGAATCATGCTGTTGGTCGCCAGGCCCGCGCTGTTGCTCGCGATCAGCGAATAGGTCATGCTGTCAGCCGCCTGGGCGTTGGCGATGGTCAGCGTGCTGGTGGTGCTGCCGGTGATCGTCGAACCGTTTGCATCCAAACCGTCGGTCAGGTCAACCCCATTGGTCTCCCATTGGTAGGTCGGGGTCGGCACGCCCGACACGGTCGGGCTGATAATGATGGTGCTGCCACTGGTGCCCGCCTCATTCACCAAACCGGTGATGCTCGGAGTCACGATGACATTCAGCGTCATGCTGCTCACCGCCACCCCCAGGGAATTGCTGGCCACCAGCGAATATTCGTAGTTGTTTTGCGAATATTGGACATCCGGCAGGGACAGGCTGGCACTCGTCGCGCCCGTGATGCTGTTGGAAGTCACCCCGCCATCCGTGCTGACCCACCACTGCAATGCCGGCGCCGGCCCCCCGCTCACGGTGGCCGCCACCGTCGCATTGCTGCCGGCAATGACGGTTTGATTCGTCAGCCCGCTGATTCCCGGCGCTGCCGGCGTGTAGCTGATCACCGAAATGTTGCTGATCGGTAAGGTGGTCGCGGTCGAAGGCGACGTGACCGGACGATAGCCGACCGCCAGGGAATCGAAAGTGTAAGTGGTCACTTGGGAACTGCTCGAAGAATTCCCCGTATAGGTGGCCGAGTAAGAGCCGCTGCTCACCACGGTGCCCCCCAGTCCGGCGCCATTGTAAAGCGTTTCCTTGACGCCGATCGAGGTGGCGCTCACATAGGTCAGTTGCAAGGCAATGGTATAAACATTGCCCGCCGTCAGGGTGGGCTGTCCGTCGGTGCCGCCCAGCGTCGCAATGTTTCCCAATGAGTTGGCGTAGCCCGAGCCGGAAGAGGAGACATACAACAATTCCTGGTCTTCGTTATCCGCCAGAGTCTGGGCGGGGCGGGGAGCCACGGCGGACGTCTCCGTCGAACTCAGACTATAAGCAATTTCCCCGCTGTAACCCAGCCAGTCTTGCGCGCCGCCCGTCGCGGCATCGGGATACGGCGAAGTGGTGGAACTGGTCAGGCCCCCGTTCCAAAGCAGCGTCCCGTTGGTGGGGCCGCTGCCGCCGGAATAATACAGTCCCAGATAGAGGGATTCATTATTGGCCCCGTTTCCATTGAAGACCGTGCTCGTATCGGTAAAAGTGTAGTATATTTCAATGTATTGACCGGCGGCCGAAAGCGTGATCGGCGTGGTGGTGAACACCGCCTGCGCTTCCGTCAGGCCGGAACTCGTGGCCGTCGTTGAAAGCGTTAACGCGCCACCGGAGATTTTCGTGCCGGTGGCGGTTTTGGAGGAGGCAATCTCGTAGACGGTGGAGGTGGCCGTGGGCGCGACCCAAGTGGCCGCCGTCGGATTCAGCGTGCTGCTGCCAAAGGTGTCGTTGAACACCGTCGTCTGGCCCAGGGCGGCCAGCGGCGTGGCAAGCAGGGTAATGACTGCAAGGATGGGCAGGTTTTTCATGGCTTTTTCAGGTTCATTGAGGTGGGTTTTGGTTGGGGTGTTTCATCACATTCATAACCATCAGGTGGATGGCACGCTTCTAATTCATGGTCTGATCAATCTCCATTGGTTGAATCCACGGCCTCCGGTCAGGGATAAATCAACCGGAAAAACACCGCCGGACTCGCGGGGTTCACAGGAATGCTGACCCGGTTGGTCTGGCTGGGAATGACACTGTTGACGTTGCTCACGGTCACCCAGTTGGTGCCCAGACCCGTCCCCAGCGTGTTCGTCTGCGCCTGCAAACGGTAGCCGGTATGGTTCAACGGCCACGCCAGACTCAGGCTGCCGTTCAAATAGCTGTTCGTCAGGGTGAAGGCGTTGGTGTTGACCGTCGCCGCCACCGGCCCGGCAACAATGCTGCCATCCACCGCCAGATGATTGGTCCACGTCACCCCCGCTCCGGTCACGGTCAACGCCCCGCCATTCCCCAGCGCGGCGTTGAACAAGACAAACCGGTCGCCGGCCACCAGCGCCGGGCCCAGATTGCTCACCGTCACCGTGCCCGTGCCGGTGTTGGCCAGGGTTCCGGTGACAAAGAGGACATCGTTGGACTGCGCCGGCGAAAGTGACTTGTTCACGCGCACCGCCACATTCCCCGCCAACGCCAGATTGTTGCTGACAATCAGCGTGCCGATCACCGCCGCGTCCCCGCCCGCCAGACCGCCGGGGCTCATCACCGCCACCGGTCCGGTCAGGACACCCGTCCCCGCCAGCGTGCCGTTCGTCACCGTGGTGGTTCCCGTAAACGTGTTGGTGGCGTCCAGGTAGAGGGTGTTCGTGCCGGACTTGATCAACCCGCAGTTCAGACCCTGGTCGTCAATGACCCCGGAGATGACGGTCAGCCCCGTGTTGTTCACCAGCAGGGTCCGGTTGGTGCCGCCGGTATTGTCCGCGCCATTCAGATAAAACGGGCCGGCCAGCGTCAGATTATTGCCGCCCGTGAAGGACAGCACCACCGTGTTCGTCGCACTGGTGTAAATGATCTCGTTGGCCAGCACATGCGCTCCGCCGGACGCAAAAAGCGTGTCGTTGCCCAGGGTGGTGTCAATCCCCACATTGCCGGTTCCCACCGGACTGGAATCAATCGTCGGCGGACTCGAAGAAACCGTGTCCGAGCCCAGCCCCAGCGTGCTGCCGCTGAGCACCAGACTGTAGCCGGTGTTGCCCGCCCCCTGGTCGTTGAAGGTATTGGCCCCGTTTAAAATCGTGGCCCCGGCCCCGCGCGGCAGGATCTGGCCGCCGGAGCCGGAAATGACGCCGTTATACTCCTGATCGCCTGTGGCGTTATAGGGGGCAAATTGAATCTCATTGCCGACGGTGTTGAACAGTATCTGGGAATTATTGGTAAAACTGCCATATAAACGGATCCGGTCCGAGGCGCCGTTGGCCAGATACGCATAGAGGGTGATCGTTGCACCAGCAGAACCGGTCAGTTCCCCAAACAGGTTGAAGGCATAGGTTCCCGAGGCATCATACTGCAGCGTGCTGCTGGCCGTGACGTTGATGTTATTGCTCACCCCCGCCGGGCTGGCGCCGGATGCCAGGCCAATTTCCAAGGTGCCGCCCGCCAGGGTTATTGTGCCGCTGCCCAGCGCCTTCTGGCTGGGATCCTTGATCACCACATCACCGCTGCTGATGGTGGTTCCCCCCGTAAAACTGTTGGCATTGCTGACGGTCAGCGTGGCTGATCCATTCACGATCAGCGCTCCCGGTCCGGCCAGCACGCCACTGCCCTCGAACACATAGTTGTTCTGATTGGCGGCGACGGTCACCAGGGTGGAATCCACAAAGGCGCCCACCAGGGTCACCGTCAGATTGGTGGAGCTGTCATCAAACGTGACGTCGTCGCCGGAATTGAACACCACCGGCACGCCGGCGCTGTTGGTGAAGTTTTTGGTCTGGCTCAAATCCCAGTTGGTGTTGGGATTGCCCCCCTGCCAGACGAGGTGCGCCGGCGTGTCCAGCGTCAGCGCCGCATTCGGGGTCGAAGTCGCGGCCAGTCCGCAGGTGTTGGTCACGATCACATAATAGCCGTTGGCCGTCGTGGCGGCGTCCGTGCTGGACGCCGGGTACACCATCAGCGTGGCCGTTTGCGAGCCGGAAATGTGCCCGGTGTCGCTGAGCGGGCCGCCGTTTTTATACCATTGATAATTCAGGCCGCCGCCGCTGGCCGCCACCGTGAAAATTCCGGCATAACCGGAGGCCACCACCTGCGAGGCCGGCCCGTTGGTGATCACCGGCCCCGGCAGGATTGAAATCACCGCGCTCCCGCTCATCAAGCCGGTGAACCCGCTCACCGTGTTGCTGGCCACCACGGTGTTGGTGCCCACCACCGAAATCGGGCCAAAACTCAGCGCCGCCCCGGTGCCCGTCTGCACCGCCACCGTCCCGTCATACACCCCGTTGGTGTACAGCCAGTAGGTGTTCGTCGCCACCGACCCGTTCAAAGTCACCAGGTAGCCATCGCCCGGACAACCCGCGCCGCCGCCCGTCACCGTAAAACTCGGGCCGGGGATTCCATAGATGCTCTTGGTGATCACGATTTGATTGACGACATTGGAGAGATTCTGACTCGGCGAGCTGCTGTTGCGAATGCCGAGGGCCAGTCCGTCAAACGAAGTGGACAAAAGATTCGTCGTCGAAGCCGTGTTGGTCAGGCTGGACAGCAGCGTGCCCGTGGTGTTCACCCCGCTGTAAAGGTTGTCGCTGATGGTGATGACGCCCGCCGCAGACAGGGTCAGCCGGTAATCCCGCGTATATTGGGAACCGGCGGTCAGCACCACCGAGGAAGTCACCGTATTGCTTAACAGCACGCCGGGCGGGTTGGTGTAGGTCCCCCCGCCAAATCCATTGCCGATCACATCCTGATTGCAGGAACTGGTCCCCGGACCGTTCTCCACCGGACGCGTGTAGGCTTGGCACGCTCCCCCGGCCATGGCGATGCGCCCAACGTAGCCCTGCCAGTTCGCGGCGTTGCCTGTCGCATTGCCGGTGCCGGGGGTCGAACTCAAGGTGAGCGTGTTGCCGGAAGTACCGGCAGTGCCCGAAACCGGCACCGATCCACCGGAGTTGTACAAACCGACGAAGATCGCGGAATTGATCCCGCCCCCGGTCCCGCTCGTCAGCAGATTGCCGTTGTCCGTGAAGGTGTACGTCAGATCCAGGTAGTCGCCCACCGTCTCCAGCGCCACCGGCGTCAGCGTGAACACCGCCTGGGCCTCGATGAAGCCGCTGGTGGTGGCGGCGGAAAGTCCAAAAAAAAGTCCGTTCGTGGTGAGGGTCGCGCTGTTGGTAAGGATGGTTTCCGCCGCCGTCTTGGACGAGGAAAAATCGTAACTCGTCTTCGAGGCCGTCGGCGAGCCCCCGGGCGTGCTGACCCCGTTAAACGTGCTGCCACCGGCCACAAAATTATCGGTGAACACCGGCGTCTGCGCCGTGGCGGCCAGCGGAATCGCCAGCAGGAACGCCATCAAACTTGGTTTTTTCATGAGTGATACTTTGTTTTATCCAGGGTTGTGCTTGTGAAAATGATCCCCTGATCCGCCCGTTGATTCCGGCCCTATTGGTCATAGGCCCCATTATAGCCCGGGCTCATGTTTACCTTTTCCGTGGCCGCATGACCGTCAAAATAAGAATAGTTGCGGATGGCCAGATGCACCGGCTTGACGGCACAGCCGGCTTTGACCAGAACATCACTCGCCAAATTGTCGGCGTCGGCCACGGCCCATAAGCTCGAAAGCGAAATCCCCGCCCCGCGGATTTGGCCCAGCGTCAAGGGTTCTTCGCCAGAATTGCCACTCGAAGCCTGCTTGCCAAAAGGCTGCGGACCTGCTTGGGATCCGTCGTAACCCAGGGTGTTTGGAGGGTTCGAGGCAAAGGCGAGGTTTAACAATATCCCGTTGGTGGTGGGGGGATTGTCCGGGGCCATGTTTATGGCGTAAGAACCCATCGCATTGCCATTATTGACATACGATTGATAATTGTCCGCGGAGGGATTCACCAGCGTGTTGCCCTCATAAATCGTGCCCGGCGACCAAATTGCCGTATAAGCTGGACACACGAACACCTTCACCACTTCGTTGGAAACCGTGCCGACACTTTTGGGATCCGGCAAACTCAGGTACGGTTGCAGATAAATCGGCAGGTTCTTCAGGCAGGGCCCCCCGGCTTCACCATTATAAACGGGAAGCTGCCCGTCCGTCAGCCCGTAGGCCGGCCCCGGGCCGGGGGGATTCCGCGACCCCCTGCCGGGCGGCAATTGGTCGTGAAAATCGTTGAAGTACATCTGCAGTGCCAGCGCGGTCTGCTTCATGTTGGAGATGCAGTTGATCACCTGCGCCTTCCGCTTGGCCGCCGCCAGCGCCGGCAGCAGCATGGCCGCCAGAATGGCAATGATGGCAATCACCACCAATAGTTCGATCAGCGTAAAACCCCGCCCTTTCCGGGGGCTCAACCGGCGCACCGGAGAAAATTGAAAAACGAATCCAGGCCGGGTTGGATGGGCGATATTCATGGTGACGAATAAACAATAATTCAGGGGCCGAAAATGTACATTGCTGTTTTCTCCAAAATACTGTGAATATTCTCCAGCCCCAATCCGCGTCCAGGGCCTCCGGAATCTGGCCGGGGCCGGGGCCGGAAAACCGTGCCGGGCGTGCCGCCCAACGGCGGGGCGCGCCCGTCCCCGCTGCACCGGATCGGCCTTTCACGGTTTTCAAATCCAACGGCGGGAAAGAGGCGGCTTTTTCGTGCCACAGACTTCCAAGTCAATGGGGGTCAAGCTAAGGAACGGCAGTTTTGAATTTTCCCAGCGTGATGTTTTTTTTCGCCGCCAGCGGCTGTTTTCTTAAATTGGCTTCAAATTCTTTTGGAGGCATTTTTATAATTTTTTTATTCCAAGGTTTGTCCAGACAGGCCTGCGGTGGCGGCTGGCGGCCTGTGCGCGGCTTTGAGGGGCGCGGTTGGGGAAAAGGACATTCAGAGGCTGCGCGCCTTGCCGCGGCGGTTTGGTGATGTCAAGTTTGTGACCCTAACAGCCTTGGCCACGACAGGTTGCGACGCAACTGGTTTTTGGGAATCTGCTGGCCTCGCCCCGGTGTCAGCCCCTTCTTTTCCCGAACGATTTGTGCGCTCCTTTGCGGTTAAGCCTCCCCGCCTTTTCTCCGCTCTCCGGTTTGGAATCCCGTCTTCGTTCGCGTAGTTCGTGGTTCGCGGTTTAAATCCCCGGCGCTTCTTCGTTGCCTTCGTTTGCTTTTGTTCAGATTTCCCTGCGGTTTTCGTCTCCGCTTTCCCGATTTCTCGCTTTCCGCTTTGGCGTTTTCCCGTCCGTGGTCAAAATTGCCCCGTCTTTGCGTTCTCTGCGTTTTTCAGTAGCAATACTTAACCACAACCCGACGCC
>CAZUBG010000030.1:0-33848 GCA_964618545.1 uncultured Bifidobacteriaceae bacterium
ACACCGCCGTGCCCGTCCGCATGAGCGACCGCCTGATCGGCTTCCTCCAGAGCGGCCAGTTCTTCCGCAAGGCCCCCGACCAAAAGCAATTTGAACAGATGTGCAAGCTGGTGCGCGAATGGGGCCTGGAGGTGGATCGCAAAAAATTGAAGGACGCCTATTTTGCCACCCGGGTCGTTTCCGCCGGCCAGCAAAAAGCGGCGCTTAAAATGCTCGAAATCTTCTCGCAGCACCTCGCCCTGCTGAGCAATCAGGTGTTCATCCAGCAGGAAAACGCCGAACCGCCCGTCATCAAGAAGGCCCGGGACTACATTCAGGAGCATCAGGGCGAAAAACTCTCGCTCGGCCAGGTCGCGCGTGCGGTCAACATGAGCACCTTTTACTTCTGCAAAACCTTCAAAAAAATCACCGGCATCAATTTCACCGACTACCTGTCGCGCGTCCGGATTGAGAAATCAAAGAACCTGCTGCTCAACCCCAATCTGCGCGTCAGCGAAATCGCCTTCGAGGTCGGTTTCCAGTCGCTGACCCACTTCAACCGCGTCTTTAAGAAAATTCTCGGCCAATCCCCCACCGATTACCGCGACCAGTTGCTCGCCCATTGATCTCCGCCGGACCCTTGGCGGCCTGAACCGGGCCGTTTGTGCCGAGAAATCCTGCGTTTGCAGTTGGCAGCGACGGCGAATTTCACGATAGTTTCCTCATCGGCGAGATGAATGATTATCGCAAAATGTCCCGGGCCGGCCTGCTCCAATGGATTGAGCAATACAAATCCCGCCACGCGTCCCGGACCCGTTTGCGGAAACACCAGGCCGCCGCCGTGTTGGGCGACAGTGAGGCGCGGCTGCAGGCCATTCTCGAAACTGCGGTCGAAGGCATCATCACCATCAACGAGCGCGGCCTCATTGAATCCTTCAATCTGGCGGCGGAAAAAATGTTCGGCTACCAGCCCTCCGAAGTCATCGGCCGGAACGTCAGCCTCCTCATGCCGGCGCCCCATCAGGCGCAGCATGACACTTATCTGGCCGATTACCGGCGCACCGGCCGGGCCAAAATCATCGGCGTGGGGCGCGAAGTCAGCGGCCGGCGCAAAAACGGCTCGATTTTCCCCATGGATCTGTCCGTGGGCGAGGTGAAGCTGGCCGGCCGCCGCATTTTCACCGGTTTCATCCGCGACATCACCGCCCGCAAGCATTTGGAACGGGAAATCCTCGAGATCAGCGAACGCGAGCAGCGCCGCATCGGGCATGATCTGCACGACGGCCTGTGCCAGCACCTGGCCGGCATTGAACTGATGAGCCAGGTGCTCGCCCAAAAGCTCGAACGCCGCTCCAAGGCGGCGGCGGACCGCGCCGCTGAAATCGCCAAAAATGTGCGTGAAACCATCGCCCAGACGCGCGCCCTGGCGCGCGGGTTGTCGCCCGTGACCCTCGAGGCGGAGGGGCTCATGGCCGCGTTGCAGGAACTGGCGGAGAACACGGAGAAAATCTTCCGCGTGCCCTGCCGCTTTCATTGCGCCCCCCCCGTGCTCGTGCCGGATCAGGCCGTGGCCACGCATCTGTTTCGCATTGCCCAGGAGGCCGTGTCCAACGCCGTCCGGCATGCCAAAAAAGTCCGGGGCATCACCCTGGAATTGAAGGCGGAGCCCGGCCGGAGGGTCCTGATCGTGAGCAACGATGGCTCCGGTTTCGCCCCGGCCACGCCGCCCGCCAAGGGCCGGGGCATGGGGCTGCGCATCATGCAATCCCGCGCGGGCATGATCGGCGGCACGCTCGCCATCGAACCCGGCGCCGCCGGCGGCACCCGCGTCACCGTTTTCGTCCCCAACCCCGCTCCGTTGCAAAAGAAATCCCATGGCCGGCAAAAATAAAACCTCCGCCAAACAACTGCTCATCGTGGACGACCATCCCATGATGCGCACCGGCCTGGCCCAGTTGATTGACAACGAGCCGGATCTGGAAGTCGCCGCCGAAGCCGGCAACGCCCGCCAGGCGCTCGATGCCGTCATCAAGCTCCGGCTGGATTTGATCCTGCTCGACATTTCCCTGCCCGACAAAAGTGGGCTGGAGCTCATCAAGGACATGCGCGCCTTGAAACCGGAGACGCCCGTCCTTGTGGTTTCCATGCACGATGAAGCCCTCTACGCCGAGCGGGTGCTGCGGGCCGGGGCGCGCGGTTACATCATGAAACAGGAGGGCGGCAAAAAGTTTCTCCAGGCCATCCGGCGGGTGCTCGCCGGCGGGATGTTCGTGAGTGAAGCCATGTCGGCCCGGATTCTGGAGGTTTTCTCCGGCCAGCACCTGGGCAAGACTGCGTCGCCGCTGGCGAACCTGTCCGACCGCGAGTTTGAGGTGTTCCAACTGATTGCGCGCGGCGGGGACACCCACGAGATTGCGCGGCAGTTGCGCGTGAGCGTCAAGACCGTCGAGGCGCACCGCGTCCACATCAAGGAAAAGCTGCATTTGAAGACCGCCACCGAGCTGGTGCGCTATGCCGTCCACTGGATCGAGACCGAGGGAAAACCCTGACTGCGGGGCGGCGGGAGAAAAAATATAAACCGGTCATTTTCGTTACCTAGTAACGCGATGGGGTGCTGATTGTGCTTGACAGAGTTGACAAGGTGTTGGGGTTGAAGTGGTTAAGTCGTGTCAAGAGCTTTTGTAAATTCGGGGCGTTTTTCGTTACCAGGTAACGGCGCGGTTCAGGCCGTCAATCCGCCCCCCCCCCCGGGGGCATCCCCAAAAAAACCGGCCGGGGGGGCGCGAAAGACGGAAAATGAACATCGGCAACTCTTAGGTCTTTGACCCACTGTGGCTAAACTCCGGGTCGAGTGCCAGCAACCCTCATTGCCATGCCGCGCCGGAAGGCCGGGGAAGCCGCCGCAGCCACGCCGGGCGAAACGCCGCTGCCCGGCGGGGCGGGCGGGGCGTTTCGGCGGGCGCAGTGGCGGATTTTGTTGCTGGTGATGTTCTGTTACCTGTTTTTCTATCTGGGACGGCAGAATTTCGGCTTTGCGGCCAAGGGGATGCAGGCGGCATTGGGACTTTCTTCGGCGGCGGTGGGCATGTTCAGCGGGGTGCTGCTGATTGGCTACGGCCTGGGGCAGTCCATCAATGGGAATCTCAGTGACCGGTTCGGCGCGCGGCGGATGGTGGCCATTGGGGCGGTGCTGTCGGTGTTGTTGAACTGGGGTGTGAGCTTCTGCACGTCCTTTCCGCTGGCGCTGGCGTTGTGGGGGGCGAACGGCTGCGCCCAATCCACGGCCTGGCCGGCGTTGAGCCGTACGCTGGCCAATTGGTGGCCCCGGCAGGAGCGGGGGAAGGCCATTGGATTCTATTTGCTGGCGGCGGGGGCTTCGAGTTCGCTGACGTTCCTGCTGTGCATTCTGGTCACCGAGACGCTGGACTGGCGCTGGATTTTCCGTTTGCCGGTGCTGCTGATCCTGGTGGGCAGCACGATTTTCGTGCTGTACGGACGGAACCGGCCGGAGGACCGGGGCTTTGCGCCGTTGCCGCCGGAGTTGGCGGATGATCCGGTGGGCGCCCTGCATGAGACCTCGTGGCAACGCTATGGCCGGGTGCTGGGCAACGGGGCGTTCCTTTGGGCCTGTGTTTCGATTGGCTGTGAAAGCATCGCCCGTTATGGATTGTTGACGTGGGTGCCGGTGTATTACCTGGGGGCCGACTGGAGGCAGAATCCGGCGGGCCTGTGGATTACCCTGGCGCTGCCGATGGGCATGGCGGCCGGCGCGCTGACGGCCGGCCTGATCGCCGACCGATGGTTTCCGGAAAAGCGTTCGCGGGTGGTGCTGGTGTTCCTCGGAGTGGCGGCGCTGACGACGGCGCTGTTGACACAGGTTTCCACGTATCATCCGCTGGCGGCGATTCTGCTGCTCGGGGTGAGCGGATTTTTGGTGTACGGGCCGCAGTCCACGTATTGGGCCTTGTGCCCGGAACTGGTGGGGCGGGAGCGATCGGGAACGGCGACGGGGTTGATGGATGCCTCGGCGTATGGATTTGCCGCGCTGGGCCAGGTGATCATTGGCTGGGTGATTGACCGGACGCACACGACGACCTCGGCCTTTGGCGTCATCGCGCTTTGTTGCGCGGTGGGGGCCCTCACGATTATTCCGGTGAAGAAATAAGCACCCCATTTGCCCATGCCAGTCGCACCCATGCAGGAAATATTACGGGACGCCTTCCACCGGCGCTACGGGGTGGGCGCCTTCAATGTGGTCAATGACCTGACCCTGCGGGCGGTGCTGGCGGCGGCGGCGCAGACGCGGTCGCCGGTGATTGTGCAGGTGTCCGTCAAGACGGTGAAACAGATGGGGGCGCGGCTGATCCAACTGATGTTTGGCGAAATGGCCCGGGGCCTGCCCGTGCCGGCGACGCTGCATTTGGATCACTGCCCGGACCGTGAAATCATCGGGGAATGCATTCGGGCGGGCTGGAATTCGGTGCTGTACGACGCGTCGCAACTGGGCTACGAAGACAACCTGGCGCAGACGCGGGAGGTGGTGGCGCAGGCCGGTTCCCACGGGGTGGCGGTGGAAGGCGAACTGGAGGCGGTCAAGGGGGTGGAGGACGGGCTGGGGTCCGAGGAGGAAGCCCCGGTGGTTCCGCTGGAGCAGGCGGTGGCGTTCATGCGCGCGACGGGCATTGACAGTTTTGCCCCGGCCATCGGCACGGCCCACGGAGTGTACCGGCGCGCGCCGAAGATCAATTTTGAGCGGGTTTCGGAGATTGTCGCGGCGCTGCCGCTGCCGCTGGTGGTCCACGGGGGCACCGGCTTGAGCGACACGGTGATCCGGGAGCTGATCCGGCGCGGCGCGGTGAAGATCAACCTTTCCACGCAGTTGAAGATCACGTTCACCAACAGTTTGCGCATGGGACTGAAGGAGCATCCGGGGGAACACGAACCGCTCAAACTGCTGGGGAGGGTGGAAGAGGACGTTCAGGCCATGGCGGCGGATTTCATGCGCATGATTGGCAGCGAAGGCCGGGCGGCATGAGCAGGGCGTTGATATTTGACTGCGACGGGGTGCTGGGCGACACGGAGTTGCACGGGCATCTGCCGGCGTTCAACCAGATGTGGGCCGAGTTGGGCGTGCCGTGGCAATGGTCGGCGAAGGAATATGCCGGCAAGCGGCAAATTGGCGGCGGCAAGGAGCGCATGGCCTCCTTGTTTGAAGACGCGAGGTTTCTCCGGGTTGTCCACCCGCCCGCCGGGGAGCCGGAGCGCAACCGGCTGCTGGTGCTCTGGCACCGCCGGAAAACGATGATTTACAAAAGCCTGGTTGAGGAGGGGCGCATTCCCGTGCGGTCCGGTGTCCGGCGGCTGGCGGAAGAAGCACTGGATCGCGGCTGGGCCCTGGCGGTGGCTTCCACGTCCGCGCCGGATTCAGTGGAGACGATGCTGTGCCGGGCGGTGGGTCCGGTCACGGCGGCGCGCTTCTCACTGATCCTGGCGGGCGATGTGGTGCGGGCCAAAAAGCCGGCCCCGGACATTTACCGGTTGGCGGCCGCCCGGCTGGGCCTCAGCCCCGCGCACTGTGTGGCGGTGGAGGATTCCCGGAATGGCGTGGCGGCGGCGGTGGCCGCCGGGATGAAATGCGTGGTGACGGTGACGGACAGCACGAGGGAGGATGATTTTTCGGGGGCGGACCTCGTGTTGACGGGCCTGGGTGATCCGGGCGGGGAGATTTCGCGGGTGCTGGCCAACCGCTCCACGGCCCAACCCGGCGACTGGTTTACCGCCGGCGATCTGGAGGCGGTGCTGGCCGCGCAGCATCCGGTGGGCGCCAAACAGGATCAGCGGTCCGGTTGCGCGCCAAGCCGGACCCCGACGCGGTGGGCGCCGGAGGTCAGGCCGTAGGCGAAGGCGGCATCCACCGTGGCGAGGTCAAATTTGTCATGAACCAGGCTGGCGAAGGGAAAACGCCGGTGGTTCTGCTCCATAAATTCCACGGCGGCGACGAAATCCGCCTCATTGTAGTTGTGCAGTCCGCGGATGGTGTGGAGGTTGCGGATGAGTTGCTCGGCGTTGATTTGCAGCGGGCGCTGCGGAAAGGTGGCCCCGATGAACACAGCCGTGCCGCCGATGCCGAGCACGTCCAGGAGCGCTTCCATGGTTTCGGGCACCCCGCTGTAATCCAGCGCGACGGTCACGGACCCGCCGGGGAGCAGCGCGGCCAGTTGTTCCTTGAGAGGCGGGCCGCCGGCCCGGAGGTGGATGGGGAAATCCACCCCGAATTGCCGGGCGGTGGCGAGCCGTTCCTCATTAATGTCCAAGGCAATGATGCGCCTGGCCCCGGCGCACCGGCCCATGGCGCAGGCAAGGACGCCGAGCATGCCGGCCCCGGCGATGACGACCGTGCCGTCGCGCACCGGGCCGGCCAGGCGCAGCGAGCCGGCGACGGTGGCGACCGAGCAATTGATGAGCGCCAGCAGGGGCAGCGGGACCGGCTGGTCCAGGCGAGCCACCGGCGTATGCCGGCGCAGCACACAATAATCGGCCAGGCCGCCGTGCAGCGTGCTGTCCGGCCGGAGCAATTCGTGGCCGTATTTGAAGAGGCCGGGCGCCTTTTGCGGAATGCCCCGGCGCGACATTTCCGCAGCGGGGTTGGACGCGTAAATGGCCCAGGTCACGCGGTCCCCCGCGCGCAATTCCTTTCCCCGGCAATCCCGGGCGGGCGCGTCCGGCCCCAGTTCTTCGATCACGCCCACGATTTCGTGGCCGAGAATCGTCGGCGTCTGCTCCAGCCGTTTGCCTGAGAAGGTGTTCAGGTCGCTGCGGCAGAGCGTGGTGTATTCATTGCGAACAAGGATTTCCCCCGGGCGCAGCGCCGGCACGGGCACGGTTTCGCAAGTGAAGGGCCGGTCCTTGCTGTGAAAGACGGCCAGTCGGCTGGTCTTCATCGCGGGTCAGGCAAATTCGGTTTCGATTAATTGCGGCAGTTCCTTCACGCTGGGGATGACGTGGGTATGCCGGTAGCAACCCCAGGCCGTGACCGGGCGCGGCCCGCTGAGCACGCCGACGACGCCCCGGCAGCCCGCGTTGACGCCTTCGAGCATGTCGGCGGGCGTGTCCCCGATCTTGAGCACTTCATGCACGCTTTGAATGTCGAGCCGGGCCATGGCGTGAAAAATCATGAACGGCGCCGGACGCCCGCGCTGTTGGGGCGCGTGCTCGACATCCACCGAAATGTCCACCAGGCCATCGCGCAGCCAGCCCAGGCCGTCCATGATCGCCCCGGTGATCTGGCGGTGAAAGCCGGTGTCGGTGGCCACCCTGATGCCGTGGGCGTGGCACCAGCGGAAGGTGTCCGCCGCGCCGGGCACCTCCTTCACCTCGTGGCGATAGTGGTTGATCATGATTTCCTCGTAGCGATGAAACACGCGGGTGGCGAAGTCGAGGGATTCAGGGTTCTGAGTTTTCTCAAAGGCGCGGAAGTCAATGTGCTCCCCTTTGGCCCGGGCGATGAGATACTGGTAAAGGTGAATCTTGTTGGTGCCCATGTGGAGCAGGATTTCCTCGGGCGTGGTCTGGAGCTTGTATTCCAGCGCGGCCTGATAAAGGCAGTCCCGCACACCGGTGTCGTCATACACGGTCGTGCCGGAGAGGTCGAACATCACCATTTTGATTTGGCTCATGAGTCTGTCAGTCTGGGTTTGCCGTCGGCCCGGCCGGGACAATCCGGTCGGGGCCCGGTCTCAGCAGTGTGGCGTTCCCGGCGGCGGAAGCAAGCCGCGCCAATGTCGCATTTCCGCCTTGCCGGGCCGCCACCGCCCACTTTTTGACGATGCCGGCCCGGGCGTCCGGACCGGCGCGGTCGCGGCCGGCGGCCTGTCACTCAATTGTCACCCAAACGTCACCGCCGGTGCGGGGCGGCTCTGTTAATGTCAGGGACGGGCGCTTTGATTGGCCGGGGCCGGTTCACCTGGCGGCTTTATGACAAACGATTCAATTGTAACCAACGTTGACCTGCTGACTTCCGGCGGCCGCTCGTCGGATCACAAGCCGGGCTGCACCTTTTGGACCGGCGGCCGGGACGGACAGATGTGCGTGCAGCATTTCCGCCCGGAGGAGGAGGTGTTTTACCAGCCGCACACGCATTCCGAATACACCATTGTGGTTTGTCTGGAAGGGGAGATTCTCAAGACCCAGTTGGGCCAGACGCACGTCATCGGCCGGGGAGGGGTCATGATCGGCAACCACGGTGTGGAACATTCCAGCGGCTATCTGACGCGCGATGGCAAATCCTGCCAGGCCGTCAGCCTGTCGCTGGACCGCCGGTTGCTGGCCTCGCTGACCAGTGAATTTGATCTGCCGCCGGCGGATGGCGGCACCTGTCCCGCCTTCACCGGCAGGCTGGAGAATGTCATTCTGCGCGATTGCGCCCAGGCCATTGCCGAGGAACTGGGCGCCGCCAAACCGGGGCACAAGATCGTGATTGAAACCCTGGCCACCCGGCTGGTGGTGGAAGCCATGCGCGCGTGGCCGCGGGCCAACATCGAAAAAATTGACACCGACCTGTCCCCCCGGCTGCCCCGCAAGGACTTTGTCCGGGCGTATGAATTCATGCGCTGGTGCCGCAAGGATAATTTCCGGGTGCAAAACCTGTGCCACTTTTTGGGCAGCAGCGAGGAGCGGTTCACCCGTTTGTTTCTGGCGTCCACCCGCCACACGCCGGCCAGTTTTTACAACCGGATGCTGCTGGAACGGTCCCGGGATTTGTTGCGCGACCCCCGGCTTTCCATCAAGGAAATCGGCTTCCAGCTCGGCTTCAAGACCAGCAGCCATTTTATCGCGTCCTTCCGCCGGGAATTTGCGGCCTCGCCGCAGGAGCACCGCCAGCGCGCCGCCCGCACCCGGGCGGCCTGAATCGCCGCGCTCAGGCATCACGAAAAAACAACTCGGGCATTCTGGCTGGTTCTTTTGGCCGCTGGGGGCGTTGCTCGCTCGTTACAGATCCTGCGGATATGCGCCTCGCGAGCGCCTTGCCAGCAGCCAAGATTCCTGCGCCATAATTGCTCAAGTTGTTTTTTCGTGATGCCTTAGAGCGTTTCCATCCATGCTCTAATTCGGGGTCAGCGGATTGGGATACCAGTAGAGGCTGCGGGGTGTCTGCCATTCAAGGGCGATGGTGCCGGTGGTGAGGTAATCGTCGTCCGCTTCGGCGCTGGTGCGCAAAAAGTCATTGGTTCGGGCGGAACGCGCGCTGCCATCGCACATGGAAAAATTGCCCCGGGTGTTGTAGCTGTGCCGCCCACTGCAATCAATGCCGGAACAATTGGAATGGGCGGGATCCGTGCCGGGATAAGCCGCATTCAATTCGGCCACCAGAATCGTGTCCGTGGGCTTGGAAAACATGGTGAATTTATTCTGGGGCAGGCCCTTTTGCACCGAGGGAAAATTCACGCAAATGCGGCAGTTCATCACATACATGAACAACGCCTTGGTGATGTTCGGGGGATTTCCAAAACCCAGGCTCGCCCCGGGAATGGTGGCGGCGGGGCAGGCGTAGAGGCTGGGATTGCCGGGCACCGGCGGCTGGTCGGCATAGTACAGATCCACCAGCCGGGGCTGCGAAATGGCGGGGGCCACCAGATTATACCAGGCGTTGAGGTTGTTGAACGTCGTGCCCCTGCCCGGATCATTGATTTGATTGCCCGGCTCTCCTTCTTCGGGAACGACTTCCTGGTTGTCCTGCGAATACATGGTGAAGGACAGCCCCCACTGCCGCAGGTTGTTCAGGCACCGGATGCTCTGCGCCTTTTGTCTGGCCCCGTTCAAGGCTGGCAACAGCCGTGCCGCCAGTATGGCGATGGGCGCGAAGGCCACGCCGCGCAAAATCTGGTTGGGCCGGGCCGTTGCATTGGTGATCGCGACGGAGGCGGGGCCGTTGTCCACGATGCGGACGAGCTTGTTGCCCGCCCCGGTGGTGGTCGCATAAAGCGTGGCCGGGGCGGTGGACCAATCCACCGTCAGGCCGAACACGTTGTTGGAAAACAAAATGCAGGCTTGGGACCAGACGCCGTTGTTATTGATCCATTTGTGAATGCCGGACAGCGTGGCGTCGGCAAAATAAATGACCGTCGGGTTGGCGGGGTTGTTGATTGACAACCCGTAAGTCGAGGATCCCGTCAGCGTGAAAATCCTGCTGGGGGCGGTCGCCGTCATGGGCGCGCCGGTAAACTCATAGACGCCCAGGTTGTCACCGCCGCCGCCGCTGGAGTTTTGGACGTCGAACCAAAGATTGGTGCCGAACAAACAGAGGTGGCGAAAGGTGCCGTCCGTCAGGTTGGCGGCCGGGTTGTTGTTTCCCAGATAATTCAGGCCGCCGCCCGCTCCGGACAGGGAGCCGCCGCTCGTCCAAAAGTTGCCCTGACCGTCCGTGGTTGCGCCCCGGATGGTGGTGGTGGAATATTCGGTGGTGGTGGTGGCCGCCAATTGATAAACCCCGTTCGCATTCAGCGTGCCCACCCCGCGCGGCACGGCGGTGGTGGTGGTGGTGGACAGGCTCTCACTGAAGGGTTCGTTGGTGGCGTAACCGGGAAAGCACAGCAACTCACCATCGGGGGAGAGGGTGATGGCGCCCCCCGTGCTGGCGGTGCCATTATCAATCAGGGCCGAGGCGCCGTTATTGGAAATTTGAAGGCTGTTCACCGGGGTCTGGCCGGCCCCGCCCGTGGTGGTGTATTCATCAAAGAAGATCGTGTCGCCCGTGTTGGCCAATGCCTGCGTGCCGTCGCCCAGCCGCTCCACGACGATATTGCCCGGGGTGAACGCCCCCGCCCGGGCGGCAAACGAGGCCAGGCCCAGCACCAGGGCGGCGCAGCAGCCGGTTAATGTGGATTTGGTCCAGGACTTTTTCCAAGGGTTTGCGGTCATATTCAAAATGGATGCATGTTGTGCCAAGAGCAGGGGTTATTATCCCAGTGGCTGATTTCCTCACAAGCCCGGGGGATGTTCGTTTTCAGGCTTCCTGCTGCCGCAGCGCCCCATTTCCGGGCACTGATTTGACCCAATCGCAACCTGCTTTTTCCCGCCGGAAATTTACGGCCTCGCCGCCCCTCCTCCGGGTGGTTTGCCCCGCGGCATTTGTCACCGTTATGTAACTTGCCTCCGTTCACTTTGCCGTCATGCTCAGTCAAATGAAGTTGAACGATTGCGCCCGGGGTTTGGTGCTTTGGACATTCTGTGGCTGGATCTTCGCCCTCCCGGCCGCCGCCGCGGACGAGGATGTTTTCGCCAGCACCACCAATGCCGTGGGGCGCACCGCCAACGGTTTGGAAACCCCGGTCAACCAGCGGGTCACCCCCGCCGGCCTCCAGGTCGAACTGCCCGGGATGCGGCCCCAGGCGCTGGCGCTGAGTCCCGACGGCCGGTTGCTCGTCACCGCCGGATTGACCAGGGAGCTGGCCGGCCTGGATCCCGTCACCGGGGCCATTCTCCAGCATGTTCCCCTGTCGGCGGGCGCCGCCACCATCGGCACCTCGGACCTGCCCGACGATTCGGCCTCCAACTCCAAAGGCCGGCTGAGTTTCACCGGCCTGACCTTTTCGCCCGACGGCTCGCGCCTCTACCTGGCCAACGTCAATGGCGATGTGAAGGTCTTTGGCGTGGGGGCCAATCACACCGTCACCGCGCTGTACGCCATTCCCCTGCCGCCCGCCAACGCGCCGGAGCGGGTGGCGGAAATTCCCGCCGGGATCGCGGTGTCCCGGGATGGCAAAAAACTGTACGTTGCGCTGAACCTGTCCAACCGCCTGGCCGAACTGGACGCCGCCACCGGGCGGGTGCTGCACCTGTGGAACACCGGCGTGGCGCCGTTCGACGTGGTGCTGGTCCGGGAAAAAATCTATGTGAGCAACTGGGGCGGCCGCCGGCCCGGCCCGGACAGCCTGACGGGTCCCGCCGGCCTTGGCACCCTCGTGCGCGTGGACGCGCGCTCCATTGCCAGCGAAGGCTCCGTGTCCGTCATCGAGCCCGGAACCGGCGCCAATTCCCAAACTCGGGCCCTGGAAATCCCCACCGGCCGGCACACCTGCGCGCTGGCCGTGTCCCCCAACGGCCGCTGGCTGGTGGCCGCCAATGCCGGCAGCGACACCCTGAGCGTCATTGACACCCGCACGGATAAAATTGCGGAGACAATCTCCGCCCGGATGAACCCCGCCGATTTGTTTGGCGCGCAACCCAATGCGCTCGCGTTTGACGCGTCGGGCAAAACCTTGTTCGTGGCCAACGGCACCCAGAACGCCCTGGCCGTCTTCCAGTTTCGGCCGGGGCAGTCGAAGTGGCTCGGCCTCATCCCCGTCGGCTGGTTTCCCGGCGCGCTGGCGTTTGACGCCCGGCGAAATCAGGTGGACGCGGCCAACCTCAAAAGCATCAACGACCAGATGAAGCCCGCCAAGCAGGGCAACGGGCCGGGCTTCAATACGAAACAATACTGCGGCTCCCTCTCGTTCGTGCCCGTGCCGGCGCAAAAGGAACTGGCGGCCTTCAGCCGCACGGCCCTGGCCAGCCTGCGGTATCCCCTGCTCGCGCAATCCCAACTGCCGCCCCGCGCCGGCCAGCCCGCGCGACCCGTGCCCGGGCGCGCCGGCGAACCCAGTGTGTTCCGGCAGGTCATCTACATCATCAAGGAAAACCGGACCTACGACCAGGTGCTCGGCGACGTGACCGCCGGCAACGGCAACGCGGATTTGTGTGTGTTCGGCGCCCGCGTCACGCCCAACGAACACAAGCTGGTCCATGATTTCGTGCTGCTGGACAACACCTATTGCTGCAGCATTCTCAGCGCCGACGGGCATCAATGGGCCGACAGCGCGATGGCCACCGATTATGTGGAGCGCGGCTTCGCGGCGGACTGGCCGCGCAGTTATCCCTCCGGCGGTCATGGATCCAAGGGCCGGGACGCCCTGGCGTATTCCCCGGCGGGCTTCCTGTGGAACAACGCGCTGGCCCACGGCCAGACCGTCGCCGATTTTGGCGAGTTCGCCTCCGGCCACAATCATTGGAAAGACCCCGCCCGCACCGGCAAAATCAAGTTCCTCGAGGCCTGGCGTGATTACACCAACGGCGCCGATGCCATTGTCTATTCCTGCGAGCCGGACCTGGAAGCCCTCAGGCCGTATATCGTGACCAACACCATCGGCTGGGATTTGGACGTGCCGGACGCCTGGCGCGCGACGCGCTTCATTCAGGAATTACACCACTACGAACAGACCGGAACGCTGCCGAACCTGCTCATCCTCTGTCTGCCCGACGATCACACCAGCGGCACGAAATACGGTTCCCCCACGCCGGCGGCGCAGGTGGCCGACAACGATCTCGCGCTGGGCCGCATTGTGGAGGCCGTCAGCCACAGTTCCTTTTGGACCAACACCTGTCTCTTTGCCATCGAGGATGATCCGCAGAGCGGCTGGGATCATGTGAGCGGGTACCGCACCACCGCCTATGTGGCCAGCCCCTACACCAAGCGCGGCGTGGTGGTCGGCACGCAATACAACCAGACCAGTTTGGTGCGCACCATCGAACTCATCCTCGGGCTGCCCCCCATGAACCAGATGGATGCGACGGCCACGCCGATGTTTGATTGCTTCACCAACACCCCGGACAACACGCCCTATGACGCCGTGGCCAATCAGATTCCGCTGGACCAGATGAACCCGGCGCTGGGACTGATCACGCAACCGCAGGCGCGCCGGGACGCCGAAGCTTCGGCGGACCTGCGCCTGGACCAGGAGGATCAATGCCCGGAGGATGAATTTAACCGCATCCTGTGGCGTTCGGCCAAGGGCCCCCAAACGCCGTACCCCGCCTGGGCGGTGGGCGCCGCGCCGGATGGGGATTGAGATCAATAGACATAATCCGTCACCACCCCGTCATTCACGACCACGGTGAGCGTCCTGACCCCGCCGCCCGCGCCGGTGGATCCGCCGGCAAACCGCAGGTATTTCAAGCCCGTGTTGGTGGTCAGGCAACTTTCCGGCTCCCCGAACAGCCGGGTCAGGTCCTTGACCGTGGTCGTTTCTTTGATGATTTTGGCGACCTTCTCATCGGTGATTTCAGCGCGCGGTTTGGGCGTGTCCGTGCGGGTGCAACCGGTGAGGAAGACGGTGGCGGCCAGGGCGAGGCTGGCGATGAGGCGGAGGCTGGTTTTCATGGCGGGAGGGGGCTTGGGCAATTGGCGGGCTGGTTTTAAAATCTTCCTGGGACGCGGGGCGGGGCTCCCCGGCAATTCAACGCCGCCAGCGTGGTCAACGCTGGCGGCGTGAGGAACGGCCGCCGGCCGGGCCGGCCTCCATTCGGGTCGTTTACTGTTGCAGGACCACGCGGTAGAACCGCGGGCCCCCGTTGGTCAGGCCGGGGTCATAGAATCCCGTGGAACCGGGCGTGGCTGAGATGGTGATGGCTGGCTTGGCGGAACTGGCTGTAAAGCCGGTCACGATGGGGGCCGACCAATTAATCAGGTTGGTGGACACCTGGACGCCGTACTGGTGCCCGCTCAATCCCTGCCAGGACAGACTGTAACCTCCGGCGGTGGGATCGGGGGTCAGCGACAGGATTTGCGGCGGGGCATAGGACAGCACGGAATAGCCGGCCAGACCGTTGGTATAGAGGGCCACGATTTCGTTGGAGCTCAAAGCGCGCTGCCACATGGCCACTTCGTCAATCGAGCCGTTGAACCAGCGCGCGCTCGCGGCGCGGTAGGTGCCGAGGTTGAACCCCTGGATCAGGGAGAGGCTGACGTTGGTCTTGGTGTAATACTGGTTGGTGGTGTTCACCCCGTCCAGCCAGCACTGCATTTCGTTGGTGTAGGGCGCGCTGTTGGAGCCGGTGAGGCCGCCCGAGACACAGTGGTAAATCTGCACGACATGATGCCACTGATCCGACAGGGTGGCGGGCACCCAGGTGTCGGCGTAGGGCTTGGTGCTGTCGTTGAACATGCCGTACCACTGGAAGTCGCAGGTCGGCACGGGGTTGGTGTAGCCGGCGTTGACATAGGGCCAACTGGGATTTTGCACGGCCGTGCCCCGGATGCCAAAGGAAATTGGCGCATAGGTCGCGGTGGGATCAGAGGTTTCAAAAACGAACGCCCGGGTGGACGTGCCCGCGTAACCGGTACCCCCGGTGTTGGGCAAAAACCAGGCGGACACCGTCAGATCCTTTTGTGGATCCAGCGGATTGCCCAAAATGTGGACGTAGTTGTTCGTGCCGTTCCCGAGCAAGGCGGCATCCCCCGGCACGCTCACCTGGGCCGCGTTGGTGGACATGGGATAGGTGTACAGGGTTCCGGCCCCGTATTCGCCACCGTAGAGGGTCAGGTTGGCCGGACCGGTGTCGTATGTGGGAATGCCCCCGATCGCCACGGCCTGGTTGGTCACCACCCAACTGTTCGTCGGCCCGTAGCTGCCATCAAAATTCCAATAGGCCACCAGTTCATTCGTTAATGAGGTCTCGCTGTTGACCAGGCTGCCAACCGTCTCCTCGTTGGTGCCGGCCTGGTAGAGGGCGGCGATCTCATTGGTGGTGAGCAGCCGCTCCCACATCGCCGCCTCATCAATCTGCCCGTTCCACCAGCGTCCGTTCGCGGAGCGGTAAGTGCCGAAATTGAAACCGCCATACAGCACGAACAAATCCGTCGGCGCCAACTGGCACACCAGTTGCCCGTCAATGTAACCATTCATCATCCCAAACTCGTTGGTGACCAGACTCACGTCCTCCGCGTCATAATCAATCACCAGATGGTGCCACTGGTCCACCTGGTTGGTCGGCACATAATAATCCACAGAGGGCGAGGTTCCGTCCACCAGCATGCTGTAAAACTGGAAGTCGCACTGCCCCACGCCATTGCTGTCGGTGAGCGTGGTGCCCCGGATCCCGAAGGAAATCGGGGCGGTCGTCCCGGCGGTCTCAATCACAAAATCACGCGTGCCGGTGTTAAACAACCCCGTGCCGGCGGTGTTTGGCTTGAACCAGACGGAAATGGTCCAGTCGTCCTGAATCGAAAAGAGCGGCAGGTCCGTGGTCTGGGCGTAGTCGCCCGCCGAGGCCGCCTGGCACGACAGCGCCCCGTTGCCCGCCCGCACCACCGTCGGATCCGTGGCATTGTTGGTCCACGGCGGGAAAATCACCGACCCTGGCAGGGCGGTCGCCGTGTAGAGAATGGCCGAATCGTTGGTGAATCCGGCATAGCCGAAGGCGCGGGCCGAGTTGGGCACCACGCCGTTGACCGGGGAACTGAAGGAGTAGTATCCGGTGAGGTTGTCCAGCAGCGCGGCCGGGGTGTTGAGGGTTAATCCCCAGAGCGCCCCGCCGGCCAGCAGCAGGGATCTTAAGTAAGCGGTCAGTTTCATAAGGTTCGTCTGTCTTGTAGTTTGTGGTATTATGGTGTTTGTTGTTCCCAAAAGGGGCCGCCCGGTCCGCTATTGCGGAAAATTGGGGGACCGCAGCGGGTCCACCGGGGCCGAGGTGCGCGCCTGCACCCAGTTCAAATCAGTCACATCCGCCGGCGTCTTGGTCACGGGATTGTTTCCGCCATCAATGCCGTAAGTGCTGCCCTCAATAAACGGCACCCGGCCGATCGAACCCAGCCAGTGATGAATCTCCGCGTGGCCGTCGGCAAAGGAAAATGACCCCGAGCCGCCATGCGAGCAGGCCGGCACATCAATCCAGTCGCCTCCCAGGGTGGTGAAGGCGATCTGCACCGCAAACCCGGCGTCATTGATGGACCGCGGATTTTCCTCCAAAAAGACCCACAATTTGGACGGGCCGGGCCGGCTCACCTGGGAAAACTTCTTGTACGTCAATCCGAAATCCTGGCAGTTGTCCGACGTGCCGGGCAGCCAGTGCCCCGTCACCGCATTCCCCGCCACCACACAATCCCCGCCGCTGGACCAGATGGTGCCCACCGCCTGATTGGCCGAGTACGAACGCACCCGGGGGGCGCCATTGGCCGTGCTCGGATCCGCCGGGCATTTGTACATGAACGGATTGGCAATGTACGGCGTGAACAGCGAGAAGCAGCCGGTCGCGTTGGCCAGCGGCATGCCGGGCAGGGTGACGAGCAATTGCCAGTTCGTGGACAATTCCGGGTTGTTCCCGCCCCAGTCCATGGGACAGTCCACCCAGGCATCCTGCCCCGGTTGATTCGGAAACCACAGGTCGCCGTTGTCCCCGGCGTACAGCGTCGCCCCCACCATCAATTGTTTCATGTTGCTCAGGCACTGGATGCCCTGGGCCTTGGTTTTGGCCCGCGCCAGCGCCGGCAGCAGCATCGCCGCCAGAATGGCGATGATCGCAATGACCACCAGCAATTCAATCAAGGTAAACCCGCCGTCCCGCCCTTCCCGGAGGGGGCGCTCTGGCCGGTTCGCGGTTTTCATGATTTTCATTCCGGCCATGACAGTAGTTTCATTTCAGCCGGCGAACAACGGAGACCGATATTCGGGGGCCGCATTTTGGCTCACCGCCCGCGCGGTTTTTGAGCACTTCTTTTACCAGAATGTAACAATCCCCGGACCCCCGTGGCATCGTGGGGTCCGTTCCGACCGCCCGGCCGCACCTGTGGCATTGAAAAAAGCCAGGCGGCTGCTTCAATCACCCCATGAGGACCACTGCCAACACCATCCGCTGTTCCTGGGCGGGCGACGACCCGCTCCTGCGTAACTACCACGACACCGAATGGGGCGTGCCGGAGTGCGACAGCCGCGCGCTCTGGGAAAAACTCATGCTGGACGGATTTCAGGCGGGCCTTTCCTGGGCCATCATCCTGCGCAAGCGCCCGGCGTTCCGCCGCGCCTTCCAGAGTTTCGATCCGGAGGCCGTCGCCCGCTTCGGCGAGGCGGACGTGGTCCGGTTGCTGGGCGACGCCGGCATCGTGCGCGCCCGCGCCAAAATTGAAGCCACCATTGTCGGCGCGCGCGCCTACCTGGCCTGCGCGGCATTGACGGCGTGGAACGCACGGGGGAATCGGCCAATCCGCTCGCCCCGGGAGCCACAGTGCTGACGCTCGGCACGGGTGGAGTTTCCGTATTCGCCGCCCAATTTGCCAAAGCGCTTGGGTATGAAGTGATCGCGACATCGTCGCACGAATCCAAAATCAAACGCCTCAACGCGATCGGGGTGAATCACACCGTTAATTACAAACTACACCCCGAATGGGACAAGGAGGTGCTGGCCATCAACGGCGGCAAGAACGTTGACCAGGTGATGAAGTGGGCGGCGGCGGCACGTTGCAGTGTTCACTGAATGTAATAAAAGCCGGCGGCACGGCAAGCCTGATCGGCGTGTTATCCGGCTTGGGCAACGTCATCAATCCGGATGTCGTGCTTTTCAAGAACGTGAGGCTTCAGGGCATTTCAATCGGTTCGGTGCGCATGTTTGAAAACATGAACAGCCTCCGGTGTCGCGCGCCATTGGAATAGTTGTTTTCGGAAAGCTTCTTCCCGCCATCAGACCCGATGGCGTGTCCCAGTTTCGCTGCTGATACTCCCCGGCTTTTGTCCGGATCGTGATCTGTAATTTGCGATTCCCCTAATTGGGCCGCTTGGAATCACAGTGAATGGAGATCACCAAGGTGACAATGGTCGCCACCACCAGCAAGATCAGGATTGTATTATGATGCATCATTTTTCGCTTTCCCTTCATCAACCCCTACGAAACCCGTTGGGACATCTTGCAGGAAGTTTCAACTTTTTTCGCCCGGACGGGCCGAAGGCCGGTATTTCTTGCCGGGAGCGCCGGTCGGTGGCTCGCTAAACCCGAACTCCGAAATCGAAAGGAGAGCGCCCGGGGCGGGTGCCCCCCCAACTGGGGAGTTCGGCTTAAACGGCTCCTTATTTCGTTTCGCTTTGGGATTCCAGGTAGATCGGTTCCTGAATCGGGCTGAACTTGGCAAAGTTGGCGAGCCGCACGAGCAGAACCGGGGTGATCCGGCTGCGGGCCGGGACCAGGATTTTCCCGTTTTCGGTCCGGATGTCGGCCTGAACCACCTGCCCGACGTGTAAATCCCTGACCCTGACGGTTTGCGCCAGATTTTTCGCCGAGCTTTCCGGATGATAAGTGTTAAAACACGCAAAGGTGGTGTCCAGCACCCGGGGGTCATACCAGCCAATGCGTTGTTGCATGGTCTTCAGGGCGGCCTCCCGGGGCTGCTTCTGGGTCTCCAGTTCCAGCAGATCCATCATCACCTTGAGAATCCGGGCGCCGATGGGGATGTCCTCACCGCAGACGGCATCGGCGGGAAAACCAGAGCCGTCGTAATGTTTGTGCTGATATAAAATAATCCGGGCGACCGCCTCCAAGCGGGGAATGTGGGCCAGCAAATCGGCCCCCGTCCGCGGAACCCGATCCAGAATCTCCCGCTCCACCGGGGTCAATTCCTGTCCGGCGCGGGATTTTTCGAGAATGGCCGGCGGAATGGTGATGGTGCCCAGTTGTGAGAGCATGGCGGCAATCTCCACTTCCCAGGCGTTCAGCAGATTATGGGAACGGGCATAGGCGCGGACATAATCGCGCAGGATTTCGCTGCGGTCAAACGCCAGCGGGTCAGTCAGCGACAGGACATCCGCCAGCACCTTGATGCAGCCATTGAGGGTCTGCTCGATCAACTCGCGTTCGGTGGTGATGAGGCGGTACTGTTTGAGGCCGGCTTGGATCGCCAGACAGAGCGTGTCCACCGGGCATGGCTTGGTCAGGAACCGGAAGATCTGGCCGGTGTTGATGGCCTCCACGGCGGTGCGCTGGTCGGCATTGCCGGTGAGCATGAGGCGGACGGTTTCCGGATATCGTCTCAGCACCTCGGCCAGAAGCTGAAAACCGTTCATGCCGGGCATCTGCATGTCCGCGATGATGACCGCGAACGGGCCTTCATCCGCCATTTTGGCCAGCCCGGCTTCGCCACTGAGCGCGGTCACCAGGTTCACCTTCAGCCGCAGGCTTCTTTCCATTGCGGTCAACAGGTGTTGGTCATCATCCACCAGCAGGATTTTTTCGTGCATATGAATCAAGGATTTTCGGTCACTGTTTCAAGTCCGACGGTTGAGTTTGCCGGCGGGCGGGCGGGAACGGCTTCCGGCCCGGCCTGGGGACTGAACGGCAGCCGGATCAGGAACGTGGTACCGCCGCCCATTTCCGTCTCAAACGTCACGGTGCCGCCATGCCGCTTGACGATGGTGCCGTAGATCATGGCCAACCCCTGGCCGGCACCCCGGCCAACCTCCTTGGTGGTGAAAAACGGCTCGAATATTCTCGGCCTCACCGCTTCGGGAATCCCCGTGCCGGTGTCCGTCACACGCACCTCGGCGTGATCCCCGCCGTTGCGGGTTTGCACGGTGATGAGTCCTTTCGTCCCGGGCGCCGCACGGACGACGTCGCCGATGGCGTGCGCGGCGTTGACGAGGAGGTTGAGGATGCACTGGTTGAACTCGCCCAAAAAACACGGGACGAACGGCAGGTTTGGATCCAGGCCCAGTGTTAAATTCGCGACATATTTCCATTCATTCCGGGTGATCGTGGCGGTGCTTTCGATGGCCCGGTTCAGATCCGCCGCCATTTTTTCCCCACCGCCGGGATGCGAGAAATCCTTCATCGCCCGCACGATTTTGCCGACCCGATCCACCCCATCGAGCGTTTCCGCCAGGGCGTTGGGAATTTGGGCGCAGTGGTAATGGAGATCGCTCGCGATCAGCATTTCCTGCATGCGGGCCAGCATCTCCGGGGTGATCGCCTGTTGCTGCGCGGCGGCGAAAAGTTCTTGGTGGCACTGCAAAACCTTCACGACCACTCCGAAGGAGTCGCTGATAAAACGCGTGTTGTCACCGACATATTGCAGGGGCGTGTTGATTTCATGCGCAATGCCGGCCGCGAGCTGACCAATGGATTCCAGCTTTTGCGACTGGCGCAACTGCAGTTCCATCATCTGCCGCTCCCGTTCCGCCTTCTTCCGTTCGGTGATGTCGTGGAAGGTCCAAATTCGTCCGTAGCTTTGTCCTCCTTTTCCCACCATCGGAGCCGAGTAGCGTTCAAGGATCAGTCCGTCCTTCAACTCAATTTCTTCCCGGCTGGTTTCATGAGGGTGGGCGTACAAATGCCGGACTTTTTCCAAAAAGGGTTCCGGATGCCTGGTGGCCTGGGAGACCCAGTTCAGCAGCGGCTCGTCGCGGGGGTTGGCGGCCATCGGTCCGGGGACTTGGAACAGTTCGCTCATCCGCTGGTTTTGGAGCACCTTCATTCCCTGTTCATTGACCACCAAAATGCCATCAATCGAGGCGTTCATCTGGGCCTCGAGGAGGACGGTTTTTCGCTGCAACTCCTCCTCCGTTTGCTTGCGCGCGGAAATGTCCTGCCGGATGGCAATGTAATTTTGGATCTCCCCGTCCGGACCCCAGACCGGCGTGATGGTCATCTCCTCGAAATAACAACTGCCGTTCTTGCGGCGGCTCACCAGTTCCCCCTGCCAGAAGCGGCCGGCACTGATGACGCCCCACAACCCGGCGTAAAACTCCGGTGTCTGCTGGTCGGATGGCAGCGTGCGTGATTTCCGCCCGATGGCTTCGGCGGCGGAATAACCGGTCAGCCTGGTGTAGGCGCGGTTGACCCAGAGGATGGTCCCGTCGCGGTCGGCAATGGTGATGCCGTTGGCCGCCGATTCGAGGGTGGACGTCAACAACCGCAACTGTCTGGCCTGCTCCTCAAGCTGATCCAACGCCGTGTTCAACTGGCCGCGGGTCCGATATTCCGCCAGCAGCACAAAGATCACCAGCCCCAGCGCCATGACGATGCTGGCCGCGCCAAACAGAAACGTCTTGTTCCGAATGCCGTCGAAACTGTTGAAGGCGGCCGAGGCCTGATCGCCTGAAAACTTGAAGCCAAAACTCTTCAACTGCCTCCCCGCTTGGTCCACCGCCTGCATTTTGGCCGGAATCTTTTGATTCATCGCGGTCATGGCCGCGTCGAAGTCTTTGTCCACCAGCTCGCGCACCCGGTCGAACGTCCTGGCCAACTCACTAAATGAAACGGACAAATCGGCGGCCATTTGCCGGCCCTGTGGATTTTGCAGCAGGTTTTCGATCCCCGTCAGATCCGTCTGAATTTGATTTTCCGTGTCTTTGGCGGCCCGGGCCAGCCGGGGCCGGTCGCTTTCCGTGGCGAAGATGTATTCGTAGGAATACAGCCGGTACAGGCTGAGTTGCTCGGACAGTTCCGCCAGCAGGTCCACGTTGGGCAAGCCCTGGAGTTCCAGCGAGGTGGCCACCTTCAAGCCCTCGTTGCAGGTTCGCTGGAGCATGAACATCTGCACCAGGCTCAGAATAAAAACCACCAGCACCACATGGAGGATGCGGCGGAAGCCCCGGGCCGTCATTTGTTGCAACAGGCCCTTGTCCCCCATCTTCTGGGGGAATATTTCCGTTTCCCCGGGACGTTCCGGGGCCGGGGGCGGGACCACCGCCCGGCGGATTTCCTCCTGTCGTTGCAACCGGGCCCGCACCGCCGCCAGCATCTGCTTCATGGCGAACGGTTTGGGCAGATAGTCATCCGCACCGCCATCCATGCTGGAACGCACGCCCGCCTGCTCCGTCGCCGCCGTCATGAGAATCACCGGAATGGCCGCCGTCTGAGGGTGCGCCCGGAGTTTTTGCAGGAGTTCCAGCCCATCCATGCCCGCCATCTGAACGTCGCTCAGGATGAGATCGGGGTGCTGCGCCAACGACAAGGCCAGCCCTTCCGCGCCATCGCCCGCCCCCAGCGTTTGGTAGCCCTGTCGCTCCAGCACGGCCATCACCATCATCCGAAACGACCGGTCATCGTCAATGATCAGGATTTTTGTTTTCAAATCATCTTCGCCCG
The DNA here is from genome assembly GCA_964618545.1 of uncultured Bifidobacteriaceae bacterium. Lineage (GTDB taxonomy): Bacteria > Verrucomicrobiota > Verrucomicrobiia > Limisphaerales > UBA11358 > UBA11358. The sequence goes on from CAZUBG010000030.1 coordinate 22,861, forward strand.
TTGCAGCACTGGGTGAGAAACGGCATCCTCATGGCATCGTCAAAAATCGGTTCCGGCTTGAACCGAATGTTCGGAAAGATTGGAAGCAGGGATGGAACTTGCGCCTCCGCAAACCGCCCCCGCGATGATCAATTGATCGGAGCGCCGGCTGGCAGCCGGCTTTGGACGTGCGAGTTGGAGCAACGGTTGTAAAAACCAACCCTGATCCTGCGAAGGTGATCTTTAAGCCGGCGGCAAGCCGGCGCTCCGGGGCAGTCCTTGGATGCGCCCGAATGGACCCTCCAGCATAATTGCCGCTTGCCCCGGGATTATCCTGATTTATGCTGGACGGGTGAACTGGTTTACCGACCGACATTGCTTTTTGCTCGCCGTGCTGTTTTACGGTCTCAGCACGGTTTATTCGGTCTCGCTCTGGCGCAAGGGCTTCCGCAAGGACAACCGGGTGAATTATCTGCTCCTGCTGGCGGGGTTCGGTTTTCATGTGGCGGCCATGGGCCTGCGCGGGTTCTCCCTCCAACACTGTCCGGTCAACAACCTCTTTGAAGCCACCATGTTTGTGGGGTGGGCGATGGTGACGGCGTACCTGGTCATCGGTTTGATGTCCCGGCTGCGCTTTCTCGGCGCCTTTGTTTCGCCCCTGTTGTTCTTTCTGGGGGTTTTCGCCCTGATGCCGGCGCTTGATCCGCCGCACGGACCCAAACCGGAATTTGCGGGCGCGGGAGTGAGCCTGCACGCCGCGTTCATTCTCCAGGCGTACGGGGCCTTTGGCCTGGCGGCCGTGGCCGGACTGATGTATCTCTCCCAGGAGCATGACCTGAAATTCCACAAACTCCGCGCGATCATTTCCCTGCTGCCCCCCATTCAGAGGCTGGAAATCATCAGCGCCCGTTTGTTGCGCAACGGCTTTATCCTGCTGACCATCGGCCTGGCCATCGGGGCCATGGTCATCCGCCAGCACAAGGACGGCAGCTTTGACGATGTCAAAGTGATCTGGTCCGTGCTGGTCTGGGGGGTTTATCTGGCCCTGCTGGTGATGCGCTGGAAATTTGACCAGAGCGGCCGCCGCTTTGCCTGGGGGGCGGTGGGGGCGTTTGCCTTTGTCCTGCTGACCTTCTGGGGCACGAGTCTGCTCTCCCCGCTGCACCACCATCCATGAGCGTTGTCGTCATTGGCTTGAGTCACCGTTCGTGTCCGGTGGAACTGCGTGAGCGGTTTGCCTTTGCCGAGGCGAAGATTCCGGAGGCGCTGACCGCCCTGCGCGGATCTGAAATTGCGGAGGAGGCGGTGATCGTTTCCACCTGCAACCGGGTGGAGATCTACGCCGCCACCCGGCTGGAGCCCGGGCCGGCGTTCGCCGCGCTGAAACAATTCCTCCTGAATTACCATGCGGTGACCGGCGGGCTGGATCAGGAACTCTACACCCTGGCCGAACCGGAGAGCCTGCATCACCTGTTCCGGGTGGCCGCCGGACTGGATTCCCTGGTGCTGGGCGAGACGGAAATCCTCGGCCAGCTCAAGAAGTCCTACGACCTGGCGCTGCAACACCGGCACACCGGGGCCCGGCTGAACAAGGCCTTCCAGCGCGCCTTTTACACGGCCAAACACATCCGCACCGCGACCAACATCCAGCGCGGCAGCATCTCCATCGCCTCGGTGGCGGTGGAACTCGCCGAAAAAATCTTCACCTCCCTGAGCGAACACGAAGTGCTGGTGATCGGGGCCGGGGATACGAGCGAAAAAACCGCGCGCGCCCTGATCTCACGCGGGGCGCGGGGCGTGGTGTTTGCCAACCGCTCGCCCGAGCGCGCGCAACTGCTGGCGGCGGAACTCGGGGGCCGCGTCGTGCCGTTCGAGGACTGGCCCGCCCAGTTTGACCGCGTGGACATCGCCATCAGCAGCACCTCCGCCCCGCACTACATTCTCGACCGGCCGCGCCTGGAACCCCTCATGAAACTGCGCCGGCACCGCCCCCTGCTGCTCATTGACATCGCCGTCCCGCGCGACATTGATCCGGCGGTCAATGAGTTGGAGAACGTCTATCTCTACAATGTGGACGACCTGCAAGTCATCGCCGCGGATTATTTGAAATTGCGCCAGGAGGAGGTCGCCCGCTGCGAACAAATCATCGTCGAAAAAGCGGCCGTGTTGCTGACGCCAATTCGCGGTGAACATCGGCATATTGACAAGTGAGGCATCCGCTCTCATCCGCAGGAGTCATTTTGCCCCCTGGACCCTCACCGGGCCTGCAGCCACCCTGCCTTTGAACCTCTGTACATGTGAAGGGCGGACAGCCCAACCCTTTTGGGAGTGCGGCGGCAAGACCTGCACCTTACACGCATCCATGGTTTTCAAATACAGCGGCCGGGACGAGGCGGCTTTTTGGTAGCGCAGACTTCCAAGTCTGCGGTATCGCGGGTTTCCAAACCCGGTGGCTGCACCGCAAGCTGGTGCCTTCGACCCTTGGACGGCCTGCCGATTTGGAAATCGGCGATACAGCCGGTTGGAAACCTGCGGTACGGCTCGCGCAAGCTGCGTGTAAGGTGCAGGGCAAGACGCCGCTTTTGGACGAGGCGACATGTCGCCTCGTCCAAAAGCACGGACCTGTCCGCGCACTCCAACAAGTGCAGGCACGTTCGCCCACCCAACAGATATTACGACTTGGATTGTAGTGGATTGATCGGCTCAGATTGGCTCAAGAACCGCGTGAATCAGAGGTTTGACCGGCCTTGACCTGGTTTGACCCGGATCGGAGGGAGATTGGGGACCTGTTTATTGGTAAAGTCCTTTGCTTCAAGGTCTTAGCCCGGTGGGATGATCTCCAAGGTTCCGGCTGCCCCGGTGCCTTGAAAGGTTGGATTAGGTTTTACCAGGTTTGACCGGGTTTGACCGAACCCAAGGCGAAAAAAGGACAATCTCACGCTGGCCAGTCGTTTTATCTGCTGATCTATTGGGCGGACAAAAGGGTCTGAATCACTGGGGATGGTTTGACGCCGGACGCCGGGTCGGGGGCCCCGGCCTACAGGGCGAAAGTGTTTTCCGAAATAGGCTTGGCGCCTCACCGGACACCTCGCTGCCCAAAGAGATTGTAATTTATTTTTTTGCTGAATAGCGTTAATTTTTGCGGCACTCTGCCGAGGGGCCGCTACGGGGACTGGCCGGACCCGGGGTGGCGGCCTGACAACGGGACTTCACGATGTCAAAGAGCGGAGGGGGAACTAAAACCAGCCAGCGCCACTGAAGCGGTGGCGAACCAGCAACCCTCCCCAGCCGGGAACCAAAGCGCCCGGCTTTGATTTAAGTACACCGGTTTCGCGGTTGCGTCAAATGTGGGCGGCACTTTTTAGCCGGCAAGAAATTGTTTTTGAGGGTTGCCACTGAAAAGCGCAGTGGTTGCGCGGGTTACGCAGACAGACGGGTTTTAACCACAAAGATCGCATAGTGGGAGAAGACAACAGCAGCCCACGAATCTTTCGAATGGCACGAATCTCGGTGGCGGCAGACGGGGGCATGAACGCGGCGCGATTTTCCGGTTGCTTTTGTCCGGGCCAAGACCGTTAATGGGCTGGTCATGATCGTCGGCCCAATCAGATAAATATCGCCCTGCAAAATTTATGAAATACGACATCCATGGTCCCATGGAGTTGCCTCGTGACAGAGCGCAACGCTTCACGCGTAACGCCCGTGAGAAGAGGGCTTTCTGGGAGGAAATGGACGAGGGGCAGGCTGGGCTTTCGTATGCTTGTGGCTGCCACCTTCTTTCGGTCCGCAATCGAATCTGGCATGTGGGTCTCGCTCAAAAACAATCGTTTCGCGATGAGTGCTTCACTTCCGATAAGATATTAAAGACTGAAGATGCCATGAATGGCGGTGGTGGCGCTGCCTATCTAACATTGATTGCGAGGAAGACCAACGGCGGACGTTTCACCAGACCGAGTGTTAACGGTTCCCGCGACATTGCGGATCTGGAATTGCCATTGATTGGCTCCGCGTTGGAGCGCAATGAGAACCTGCTCAATCGTTCCGCGACCAAAAACCTGCGCGAAATGGTTGTTCCCGGATTCATCAATTCTCCCCACGGATGTGGCAACGACTCCAGCGTGAAGGCTTTCAGGCAAATCATGGGGATTTAATTTTTGCCGTTTTTTCCACGCCATGCCCTGCAACCCTGAACGCGCTCTCGAACTTTTGCGCCTCGGCACGCAGAATCCCGGCGCCGCCTTTCGTGAAGGCCAGGAGGCCGCCATCCAGCATGTGGTGGATGGACGCGGGCGGTTGCTGGTGGTGCAAAAGACCGGCTGGGGCAAAAGCTCGGTCTATTTCATCGCGACCAAGTTGCTGCGTGAGCAAGGCCTGGGGCCGGCCGTCTTGATTTCACCATTGCTGGCATTGATGCGGAATCAAATTGCCGCGGCAGAGCGGATGGGTGTCCGGGCGGTGACCATCAACTCGGAAAATCAGGAGGAATGGCATAAGGTGGAGGTGGCGCTGAGGCGGAACGAAGTGGACATTCTGTTGATTTCGCCTGAACGGCTGGCCAATGAGCACTTCGGCACGGAGGTGTTGGCACCGGTGGCGGGGCGCATTTCGTTGTTGGTGGTGGATGAGGCTCATTGCATTTCGGATTGGGGACATGATTTCCGTCCGCATTATCGCTTTATTGAACGGATGATTCGGTCGTTGCCGCCAAACCTGCGCGTGCTCGCCACCACGGCAACCGCGAACAACCGCGTGTTGGCGGACCTGCAAACCATTCTTGGGCCGAATTTGACGGTGTTGCGCGGTGAATTGGGCCGGCCTTCGCTGCTGCTGCAAACCATGCGAGTGCCAAGTCAGGCCGCCCGCATGGCCTGGCTGGCAACTCACATTCCACACATTCAAGGCAGCGGCATTGTTTATACGCTGACCGTGCGCGATGCCGTCCAAGTCGCCGGCTGGTTGCAGGCGCGAGGCATCAGGGCGGAATCTTACAGTGGAGAAACCGGTGAACGTCGCGTGGAACTGGAGAATGCCTTGTTGGAAAACCAGGTCAAAGTCCTGGTGGCGACCACCGCGTTGGGCATGGGATTTGACAAACCTGACCTCGCCTTCGTGATTCATTACCAGATGCCCGGCTCGGTGGTGGCCTACTATCAGCAAGTGGGCCGCGCGGGTCGGCAGATTCCGGAAGCTTACGGCGTGCTGCTCAGCGGAGAGGAAGAAACGGACATCAACGATTATTTTATCGAAAGCGCCTTTCCATCTCGCAAAGAAGTGGAATCGGTGCTGACCGCGCTTCGGGGTGCGACAGCCGGGCTTTCCGTGAATGAGTTTTTGAGCCGGGTGAACATCCGGAAGGGACGCATTGACAAGGCGCTGCAACTCATGTCGCTGGAATCACCGGCACCGGTGGTGAAGCACGGCAGCAAATGGATCCTTGCGGCAGCCCATCTTTCGGATGGATTTTGGCAGCGAGCGGAAAGATTGACCAGATTGCGCCGCATTGAACAGCAGCAGATGCAGGAATATGTGGCGCTGGCATCCGGGCACATGCAATTTCTCATCCGTGCGCTGGATGGGGATCCGGGTTCCGACCACGCCCCGAATATCGTTCCACTACCCGCCACGTTTGATGCCGGATTGGCGCAGGAAGCGGTTGCCTTTTTACGTCGAACGAGTCTGTTGCTGGAACCCCGCCGTCAATGGCCGACTGGCGGACTGCCGCATCTGCAAGTCAATGGTCGAATTGCCCCGGAACGGCAGGCCCAACGCGGTCGGGTGCTCTGCATGTGGGGTGACGCGGGCTGGGGTTCGTTGGTGCGCCAGGGAAAATCGCATGAAGGACGATTTGCCGATCAATTGGTTGAAGCGTGTGCGGCCATGGTAAGAAGCTGGGGGCCGCAACCGTCGCCAGGTTGGATTGCCTGTATTCCATCGCACCGCCATGCCAGTCTGGTGCCGGACTTTGCGCGTCGTCTCGCGGAGGCGTTGAATCTGCCATTTCATCCGGTGCTGGAGAAAACCGACGACCGTCCCGCCCAGAAGGAGATGGAGAACAGCAGCCAACAAGCCCGGAATGTGGATGGCTCGTTACGAATTCACGGCCCGGTTCCGACCGGCCCGGTATTGCTGGTGGATGACATGGTGGATTCAAAGTGGACTTTGACGGTCGCCGCTTATCTGCCAACCTCCAACGGCAGCGGGCCGGTGCATCCCCTGGCGCTGGCCTCAACTGCGAACGCCGACGAATGATTGAGCCGCTGACATCCAATACGCAGGCCATCCTGCTGCTGACCGCGCCACTGGTTGCGGGGCGCGGTGAGGCAGCGCACGATCTGCTCACCTTGGGCGAATACAACAAGCTCGCCCGCATTCTGCGCGAGAAGCAAAAGCAACCTGCCGATTTGGTCGGTTCAGACGCGCAAGATTTGATTGAACTCTGTGCGCAGCCTTTTGGCCGGGCGCGGTTGGATGCGCTGCTTGGCCGCGGGTTTTTGCTCAGTCAAGCGGCGGAGCGATGGAATGCTCGGGCCATCTGGGTCATCAGCCGGGCGGATTCACGTTACCCCAAGCGACTGAAGACACGGATCAAGGAAGATGCTCCGCCGCTGCTTTATGGCTGCGGCGAAATCGGCTTGCTGGAGAAGGGCGGCCTGGCGGTCGTCGGTTCACGGCAGGTGGATGATGAATTGATCAGTTTCACCGAAAATGTGGGACGGCTCTCTGCCAAGGCGCACCGAACCATCATTTCCGGTGGAGCGAAAGGAATTGACCGGGCAGCCATGCAGGGTGCTCTGCTGGCGGACGGCGAGGTGGCAGGCGTGATGGCGGACAGCTTGGAGCGCGCCGCACTGGCGCGAGATAATCGGGAGCCGTTGATGGAAGGACGATTAGTTCTGATTTCCCCTTATGACCCGGCGGCGGGGTTTAATGTTGGTCATGCGATGCAACGCAACAAGGTCATCTATGCACTCGCCGATGCAGGTTTGGTGGTGACTTCAGATTTTGAGAAGGGAGGCACCTGGACGGGGGCGATTGAGCAGCTTGAACGGTTTCATTTTGTCCCGGTGTTTGTTAGAAATGGAAATAATTCAGGGCGGGGAAATGCCGCGCTCATCCATCACGGCGGCCGGCCTTGGCCAAACCCGGAGAATGCCGCAGAACTGGGGCTGGTGCTTTCGGCGGCCATGGAATCGGTGTCGGCGGAACCCAAGCAGGAAGTGCTTTCGTTCGCATTTCGGGAGCAACCGGCTGCCTACGCCGACTCAGCGAAACCAACCGGGACTTCCAATGTCGTCGGGGAAGCGACCAAACCAAATTCATCCCCAGCCGAAGAACTTTTCAAGACTGTGCGAGAGATGCTGAGACGGGAACTTGTGGCCGGTCAAACCGAAGCGGAAATCGTGAGTCTTCTAGGGGTAACCAAACCTCAAGTGAAGGAGTGGCTGGCCAGGCTGATAAAAGAAGGAACGGTCGAGCAGGTCAAGAAAACCAAGCCAGTTCAATACCGGGCAGCAACCATCTCCGACCGGTTGCTTTAAGGATCAACGAAGCCATAGTTGAACAAGCCGTGAAAGGGTCCTGGAAGAATGGCAAATACAATAAAAAGAATCATGGTGAATCGCAGAGGCAGCCGGAATATTGATCTGGAGGCGGAGGGGAGCCAATCTTTCAGGTTTCCAGGACCCTTTCGTGACCCGGACAAAGGCAAATGGAAAATCACAGCGCGCCTGTCAGCGCCAAATGGTGGTTTAAGCTTGTTTGGAAAGCCATTTGCAAGCAGATTGCATTTGGCAGCGGACTGATCTGGACTCGACTCAAAAACGAACGAATTCCAATCATGAACAAGTTACCGCCACTTCTGGCCGGCGTTTTTTTGGCGACGGCAACCCCATTGATGGCCCAAACGATTTACACCAACCAAGCCATTTCCGCGCAGGCGGAAATTTTCGGGGCCGGCAATGCCGGTTTGCCGGACGGCAGCGGCCAGGCGCCGCCGGAATTTGCCCTGCCCGCCAATGCTTCCCTCCTGACCATGATCAGTGTCACGGGGACCATCACCCTGAACAGCGGCACCGGATATAACAACCCGGACGGGGTCCTGACCAGCGGCGGCTATTACGGCCCGACGATCAGTGGCAGCACCGGATATACGGTGGCCACGGCCTACGGCGGGATTTCAGGCATCACGATTCCGGGCGGGGGCGCGCTGGAGGGGGTTTTTGAACCGGCTGCGGCGCCGACGGGCGCAGCCCCGGCCAGCCTGAACTTCACGGTCATCGGCACCAGTTTTTCAACTTTGTCACCCCTGCTTTACCAAACCTTTTACATCGGCGACGGGCTGACCGGGAATGGCACGGGCACGGTGCAGCAATTCGTGGTTCCCGCCGGGGCCACACGGTTGTTTCTGGGCATCTCCGACGCCCCCGGCTTTGACGGCGCCCCGGGTGCCTACTCCGACAATTCAGGACACTTTGCCGCCTCCTTTCAAATCACTTCCGCCGTGCCGCAACTGTTACCGCCGCAGGTTTCCGGCTCGAATTTCCTCCTGAGCTTTCAAAGCGTCAGCAGCCAAAGCTACCTGGTGGAAAGCTCCACCAATCTGGCCGCGGGAAATTGGGTGACGAACACTTCGCTGACGGGCGACGGGACCATCAAACAAATCACCGTGCCGACAACCAATAACATGCAGTTCTTCCGGGTGGCCGCGCCGTGATGCGCAACCGGAAAACCGCACCGCGCCAACGACCGGAATATTTGAGCCCCCTGGCGTCGTCTCCTGCAAAGTTTTTTGTTTTATAAACGGCCAACCATCCCGGTCCGGCGCGAACCAGTGGCGTCCGTGGTGCGCCCCCGGACGGCGTTGCCCCTGGCTTGGATCGCCGAACGGCTGGCGGTGGGCTGTTGCGGTCATCTGACCCGCAGTTAAAATCAGTGTGCCACCAGGGAAGACATGACCGCCCTCATCCACAGGAGCCAGTTGGTTCCCCGCGATGATTGCCCGGCCAATGACAAGAAAGAATCAGCTTGTTTGCTTTTCAACCGCCGCCAACTGTGGTCAGCTATGGCGGAGACACTATGGCACCTGAACGACCCATCATCATCTGCTCGCGGGGCAGCGCCCTGGCCCTGGCGCAATCCAACTGGATTCTCGCCGCCTGCCGCCAGGCTTTTCCCCGGCTGCAATTTGAGCTGAAGATCATCAAGACCACCGGCGATAAATTGCAGAAGGCTTCCATGGCCAAGCCCGATCCGGCCCTCCCCAAGGGCCTGTTCACCAAGGAACTGGAAGTGGCCCTGCTCAAAGGCCGGGCCGACCTGGCGGTACACAGTCTCAAGGATTTGCCCACGGACCTGCCCGCCGGCTTGATCATGGCCGCCACCCCCAAGCGCGAGGACGTCCGCGACGTGCTGATCTACCGGGCCGCCCCAATCCCAGCCCCGTCAGCCAAGAGCAAAACCAAGCGGACGGCCAAAGTTGAACAGCCGGCCCAAGCCGATATAATTTTAACGGGATTTGCCCCGCATCTGCCGCTGAAGAAATTCCCCCGCCACGCCACCATCGCCACCAGCAGCACCCGGCGCCGACAACAACTGCTGGCGGTCCGTCCGGACCTTAACATCGTCGAAATCCGCGGCAACCTGCCCACCCGCCTGAAAAAAATCGCGGAAAACGGCGCCCTGGACGCCACGGTGCTGGCGCTGGCCGGGATGACGCGGCTGAATTACCAGATCCTGCCGGATGGCCGGATTGAGGGCGAATTGGTCCCAGCCGGTTTACTGGCCACCATTCTGGAGGTGGATGAAATGCTGCCGTGCGTTGGGCAAGGGGCCATCGGCTTGGAAATCCGCCATGACGACCCGCGCATCGCTGAGATTTGCGAGCGGCTGAACCATGCGGTGACCTACCACAGTGTGACGGCCGAACGGGCGTTCCTACGCGGAATGGGTGGCGGTTGTCAGAGTCCGGTGGCCGCTTATGCCCAAGTCCACGGCAAAAAAATCTCCCTGCGCGCCTTGTCCTGTCACGGTCCCCAACCCCGATATGGCGCGGGCGAAGCCGTCCTTGCCCGCGCGGCGGATTTGGGCCGCGAACTGGCGGAACAATTGAAATAGGGCGGGCGTTTTTTTCGACACCAAACTTATTGGTGAAAATCGCCGCTTGCGGGCCGCCGGGCGACGGCGTAATTTCGTTTCATGGGCTATCTAACCGTTGAGGTCGAAATTGACCATGGGCACGTTCTGGCTAAAGGCGAGGAAGTCTTGCCTGAAAGAGCCTCCGGTCTGCTCACCATTTTCCCATCAGACACAGTGAACCACGCCGACCTCTCTCCGTTGCAGGCGTTGGAAGCACTGCAAAAGCATCTCCGCCTCGATGACGCCAAAGCAGCGGAATGGATGGCGTCCGTGCGCGAAGCCAGACGTTGATGGCCGGATGTTTCGGCATGATTCATTTCGACGCCAACTTTCTAATCCAAACCGTCGTTGCCGGTTCGCTGGCGCATGAAAAATTCCGGGGCTGGACGCAGGGGCAGGAAGATTGCAATGCCAGTAGAATTGCTTGGGCGGAATTTTTGTGCGGGCCGCTGGATGCGCCGGCCGAAGCCATTGCGCGGCAGATTTTCCAGCATCCCGAACCCTTTTTGCCCGCCGACGCCATACTGGCCGCCCGTTTGTTCAACCAGACTGGCCGGCGCTCCCGCAGCCTCGCCGATTGCATGATTGCAGCGGTGGCTGTTCGCTGCGGGGCCAAACTGGCGACCAACAACACCGCAGATTTTCAACCCTTCCTGCCGCACGGCCTGGTTTTGGCTTGAATCAGCTCCTGCCCGCCCACACACCTGTCTGACCGAGCGCCGCTTTCCATTTTGGTGATTGGAAAATAAAAAAACGGCGCGAAGGTTGTTCTTCGCGCCGTCTCGGTCTGCCCCGCTGGAGCAATTATTTCTTGACGGCTTTTTCCTTTTTGACCGGCACGGTGGCGATGGTTTGCAGGATGCGGCTGGCAATCT